>JBDKTF010000275.1:0-3412 GCA_039680295.1 Anaerolineaceae bacterium | reverse complement strand
CAGTGTGCTGGACGCAGCCTGCACACTGTTGGCGTCACTGCGTCTGGGTGAGAGTGGACTGGCAGAAACCTGGACGGTGCCCGGCGATTTAACCCCCGCAGCGCTGCGCGAGATCCTTTCTGCAGCGGACCTGTTGGATGAAAATGGCACTCCCCTGCCCGATGCCACCCGCGATTTTTTGGAAGCGCCGCGTGGAGATGCGCTGGCACGGCTGTGCAAAGCCTGGCTGCACGCCTCTAGCGTCAACGACCTGCGCTACACACCCGGATTGGTTTGTGAAGGTGAATGGCGCAATGACCCGCTGCGGGCGCGTGACAGCGTGTTGGATTTTCTTGCCGCAATTCCACAGGGGGTGTGGTGGAATCTGAACAACCTGATCAGCGACGTTCATGAGACCCAGCCAGATTTTCAGCGCAGCGCAGGAGAATACGATTCGTGGTTCATCCGCCGCGTTGAAAGCGAAGAATCGCTGGCGGGTTTCGCCCATTGGAACGACGTGGACGGCGCACTGCTGCGTTATCTCATCAGCGGTCCGCTGCACGCCCTGGGCGTGGTGGATCTGGCAAAACCGGCTGAGAACGAAGAGGTGACCGCCTTCCGTACCTCAGCCTGGAGCGGCGCATTATTAAACGGCGAAACACCCACCGGACTGCCCATTGAAGATGGAACCGTGCAGATTTTGCCAGACGGGCTGCTGCGCGTTCCGCTGCGTGTGCCGCGCGCTGTGCGCTATCAACTGGCGCGTTTCTGCGACTGGGAAGGGATGGATGCCGGGGAGTTTCGCTACCGCATCACCCCGGCTTCGTTGGCGCGGGCACGCAAGCAGGGACTGCGTCCGGGGCACCTGGAAACCCTGCTGCGGCGCAGTGGATCCCAGCCCCCCACACCGGCATTGGTACAGGCGCTGAACCGTTGGGATGCGGAAGGCACCCAGGCAACGCTGCAGACGGTAACGATTCTGCGGGTAACCTCTCCAGAGATGATGACCGCCCTGCGTGGGTCACGCGCCGCGCGTTTTCTGAGCGAATTGCTGGGTCCCACCACCGCGGTGATCAAACCGGGGGCGCAGGAGCGGCTGCGCAAAGCCCTGGCAGAAATGGGATACCTGGCAGACGTGATCAAATCCGATGAAGACCCGTCCGATAATCCCCGTTAAAGACTGATCCCGCGAAGGAGAATCGCGGGATCAACCAAACCAAAGAGAGGGAGGAGAGAATCTGCCAGATTTGCGTCGATCCGGCAGACTCGGAGAAAATTTAGATTTATGATTTATCCTGGAACGGATCGTAACCAGGATTGGTACCCGACCAGGTACAGGCAACTTTACTGGAAAGACTGCACAGATATCCCTGTGAGCAGCGATGCGCCTCTACCCTTGGATATGTATCAGGCATGAATTCCGCCGGGATCAATTCTTCCGCTTCCAGGGCAACATTCGCCTGAACATGCTCGCAAAAGCGAACCTTGATCGGCTGCCAGATTTTTACTGCCATCCTACATGCCTCCGTACGTAGGGTACACCCTACGCTATGAAATATAATCGACCTTGATGGTCTTTTCCAGTGTCACACATCACGCATTCATCCGACATTTGACGTGTCGGCGCATGACAAAACAGACTAAAATAGTCCGATAAATTGATTATAGTCTGATATGGGAAAAAATCAAGCGCCGTCTTGACCGGCAAATAATTTCCGGCGGCGGCGGTTGATCAGAGGCGCCACCAGTTTACGCAGCAGATACTTGGCGCCGATCACCGAAACCCAACTTCCGCCATCGCGCAAATGGACGCGCATCATTTCGGGCCAGCAGCGATCATCCGCGGCGATGGTTTTGGCGTCGCCGTGCAAACGGAAACTCGCCCACACGCTTCCCGGCAGATAAACCACCGGCGCTTCCTTCGCCAGCCGCACCCACAGATCGTAATCCATGGCGAAGTAGAAACCAGGGTCCAACGGACCCACCTTGCGCCACAGGTCCGCGCGGAAAAAAGCCGCCTGCTGGGGAATATGGACATATCCCTGCCGCAATAAACGGTAACTGGTTTGCCGGGCAGGGAAATTGCCGATGACCCGGTCGTTCCCGTCGATAAAAGTCGCATCGGCATACACCACACTGGCTTCAGGATGCGCCTGAAAAGCAGCCACCGCCGCAGAAACTGCGCCCGGCTGCAGCACATCGTCCGAATTGAGCCATGCCAGAATTTCGCCCTTCGCCAGCGCAAAACCCTTGTTGAGGGCGTCGGTCTGTCCGCGGTCGCGTTCCGAACGCCAGGCAGCCAGCCGATCATCATAACGCTGGATGATATCAGCGCTGCCGTCCGTAGAGCCGCCGTCCATGACGATATACTCGATCCGGGGATAATCCTGATCCAGCACGGAACGCATGGTGCGTTCCAAAAAGCGCGCCTGATTGAACGAAGGCGTAACGATGCTGACGAGAGGCTGCGTTTCAATCGTCATGCTTCCTCCTCCCAGCGAACGCCGTTGGCATCCACCACCAGACGGTTCTGCCGGTGCTGCACACGGCGGCGCGTACTGCGATAGGCAAGGAAGAGGCGGTTGAATCCCAACGCGCCGCCTGCCGCCTGAACCACCTTATACCATACCTGCATCGTCTGACGCGGCGAAAGCTGCCATGCCTGACGAAAATGCGCCAACGCTGCTTTGGGATCGCCTGCGTCGATCAGACGTTTACCCGAAAACAGGTGCGCCCCCGCCCAGATGGTACGGCGGTGATCTTTCAACGTTTTGGCAAAACCGGGTTCGTCTTGCAGCTGGTTCAGCAGCTTGAAGGCTTCATCCACGAATTTCGCCGCCATGGCAATGGTCTTGGCGTCTTCATGGGTGCGTTCCACCGCCCAGGTCTCGCCCACATGCAAAATGGGTCCCTGCGCGGCAATACGAATCCAGAGCTCATGATCGAGAATCAAGTGCGAATCGGTGCGGAGATATCCCGCGGCTTCCAGCGCACTGCGGCGCATCACCACCGCCGGCTGCAATAACACATTGAACGAAAGCAGGTCCACCAGATTGTATTGGGGATACGGATGCCAATCCAGCAGCGCACCCTTCGCATCCACCATCACCCCATCGCCGTAAACCATGCCCGCCTCGGGATGCGCCGTAAGGGCTTCCACCGCATGGGAGATCACCTGGGGATGATAATACAGGTCATCCGAATTCAACCACGCCACAAACTCGCCCCGGGCGCGGCGAAAGCCCTTGTTGATGGCGTCCGCCTGTCCGCGGTCACGTTCCGAAACCCAACCTGCCAGCCGGTCAGCGTAGCGTTGGATGATCTCCACGCTTCCGTCGGTTGAGCCGCCGTCCATCACCAGATACTCGATGTTCGGATAATCCTGCATCAGCACCGAACGCAGCGTATCTTCAAGATAGGCAGCCTGCTGGTA
>JBDKTF010000334.1:0-1580 GCA_039680295.1 Anaerolineaceae bacterium | reverse complement strand
CAAGTCCATCCTCGAGTGAGTTACCAAAGCGGCGCGTTATCTGGTGCTTTGAAACGGTATATAAATTAAAAGTGAATGTGTCTCCTCGGAGCCGGCTTCCACCGCAGGTCATTATCTCTCCAAGGTGCAGCGGTTCCCGGGAGACATCTTCACATTTGGCTGACAGCATCGAAGCAAAAGCCCCTGGTGGTTTTACCTCCAAACCGCTCGGGCGGATATCATGATCGAAATAGGGAAGGTATGGGTATTCGTTCACGCCGTTTGTGCAAATGGCCATATACAAACCTGCTCTCTGGATGACATAGTATTTGGATTCGAAATGCTGTTTCAGGACGTCAGGTGGACTCTCTTTTTTAGCGCTCAGAGCAGTCCCAGCGTAGAACGTAAGGACGCATAAAAAGCAGACAATGGTTAGCTTACAATTCATCTTTCGACTCCGGAATTGAGCCGGTGCATCGGATTCAATGCCCACCCTTCTTTGGTTTCAGAGCTGCCCTCAATTCTTGCAGGGCATCGTCCAGAGGATCGCCGGATTCCCATACTCGAATCACTAAATTGGCCGCAGCCCTGAGCGATTCCAGCTCCTCTACCAGACTCTTGGACGTTTCCACCAGAGAATCCAGGGCGATCTGCAACTGCTCATTGGACCAAGCGTTCGAATTTGACACGGTTATTTTCTATGGCAGGATGCGCGCAGCCCAGACTACGCGACCGATGATTTTAACGTCGGAGACTGGAATCTGCCATTCAGGATATGCCCGGTTGTCGCTTATGGCAGTCACCTGATCTCCGGATTTCCTCAACCGCTTGACATAGCCCTCGTCATCATGTCGGAATACGTAGATCTTCTCGCTTTTTATTTGCTTCTTGGACCCATCGATTAGGATCATGCCGCCATCGTAAAGTGTGGGTTCCATTGAATCGCCAGTTATTTTTACCAACAATAGGTCAGAACCATGAAATCCCGATCGTCGCAACCAGTCTTTTCGGAAGGCAAGTTTTGTGATGATGTTTTCTTTGTCCATCACCGCTCCACTTCCAGCCGCTACCTCTAATTCATACAATGGAATTTCAGTATAGATCTCTGGGTCTGGAGATTGTTCCGATTCCTGTCCTATCGGAGTTTCTTGTGGCTGACCGATTTGAATGTATTCGGATTCTCCGAGTCCGATCAACAACCAATTCAGATCAACATCAAATTTGGCACTTATTTTTACGAGATCTTCAATCGACGGCTGGTGCTTGCCGGTTTCCCAGTTGGAAATTACTCTCTGTGAAACTTCCAAACTTTGAGCAAACTCCTCTTGGGAAATCCCCCTTTTCTTTCTAATTACCCTTAATCTTTCTGAAAAATTCATTTCTTACCACTTTTTGTGTTGACATCAAGAAGTAATACTTCTAACATTGCAAGTGTACAGATGATCCTGACTGATCTTACCACGGCGGGAGGTGACCGCCAATGACGATCTTGAACAAAAAATCGGCAGAACACATGGCCATGCAGCGAAGCCTGCTGGACATCATCGAGGAGAGGGAGATGGTGCAGAATTTCGACATCGCCGCCGCCGTTCGGCAGACGG
>JBDKTF010000038.1:0-7028 GCA_039680295.1 Anaerolineaceae bacterium | reverse complement strand
CATCGTTTGCCCGCCGCACGCTGCCTGGGAACTGGCAAGGGCATTACCGGATGCAGAACTGCGCATAGTTCCTGATGCAGGTCATTCAGCGATGGAAACAGGGATTGCCAGTGAACTGGTAACCGCCACTGAAGATTTCAAACGCCTGTATTGATGCGCCCCAAGTTAATCATTGAAAACGGTGAGGCTTGTTTGGTGCCTCACCGTTTTTTATATATCTGTTTAATTTGCACTCTGGATGTTTACATATATACCCACCGATCCACGGGCATCCTGTGGTAGCGTCATCAAAATCTGATATTTTCCAGCGGGTAATTTCAACCCCTTCGGATTGATGGATGCCCAGCCGGCATCGAATTTCGAGCCGTCCTGGAAGAATACCTGTTCATTACCATCCGGTGTTGAAAGGCTGATCTTTATTGGACCCTGATGAATATCTTTCAACTCAAAATACAGACTGACAGAGCTTTCTTCAGGCAAATCGAGGGTATAGATGGTTTCATCTTGATATCCGCGCTGCGCCAATGCTATCTTAACCACTTCTTGATACCCCGACGGAACAGGATGACCAGCAACACCTCTGTACATTGAAGACAGTGCAACCCCTGCTGATCCGAACAGCAGACATATTGCCAGCATCTGTCGAAACGTTCGACGGTTATCGGGATGCAACAGATCCTCCAGTGGATGGCGCAGACGCTGAACCAAACCATGGAATCCGCCTTCCAGACGGGATCGAAGCAGCAGCCACCCGGCGAGGTAGAAGAAAAGAGCACCGGCTGCGATCAATAGGGGCGGCGTCTGTGTCAATGTCAAAAAGGTTGTGGAATCATCGGCTGGTGTTTTGCCTGCCAGGAACAAAATGGGGATAAAGATCCATGCCAGCAAAGAATTGATCACCGCTAAAGAACTGATCGCTTTCAGCGCTTCCAACAATGAATGGTTATGAACAGGCGTTAGAAGCAGCCAGACTGCCCAGACAAGATACGGCATACTGATACCCGCGATGCTCATCAGGCTTCGCTGAAAAACGGATAATTCCCCATCAATACTGGCGTGCGCGCTGAAATTGAAAAAATTGATGCTGAAGCCGGTCAACCTGCCCCCCGAGAGCACACCCACCAGGGCATGTCCACCTTCGTGCAAGAAAGTGTAAACAACCAGGACAACGAAAAAAACAAACAGAAACAATCCCGATTGTGCTGCTATGTTCCTTTTGGATGGAGCGGGAGCGTCGATATTCATATCCAGCCTTTCTAGCGGTGATCACGAGAACGACGATTGCGATGTCCACCCTGTCTGGAAGAGGATCCTCGATGTTGTGGAAGGTTTTGTTCCTGGTCCGTGGACACCTGTATTGAGTGAAATGATTGCTGGTAAAACTCATCCAACAGCATTGCCAGAAGTTGATTTTCGTCATCATCCTGAGTGAGACTGTGTGCCAGTGACGCAAAGCGCTGCATGCGCTCATTCTCCAGACGATCGCGGCTGTGCAGATGGGCTTCCAGCAGGGTTATTGCCCGTTCAGCGACCACTTTCTCCACATCCGAATCCGTTGGTAGGGGGAATGATTGCAAATTAATTCCGAATTGCTTTCCGATGCGTAACAAAGCCGCCTTTTCGGTTATATTCACGAGTGATACTGCCGTGCCGCTTGCGCCGGCGCGTCCTGTCCGTCCAGCCCGGTGAATATAAGCTTCTGGATCTTCGGGCGGCTCATATTGAATCACGTGCGACAGATCGGGCAGGTCAATTCCACGCGCCGCCACATCGGTAGCCACCAAAAAACGCAGTTTACCCTGCCGCACGCGCTCCAAGACCCGTTCACGGTTGCCTTGCGAAAGATCGGAAGTGAGTTCATCAGCATCAAAACCAAACCGTTTGAGCACAGTGGTGACATAATTGACCCGCACCTTGGTATTGCAGAAAATCAACGCAGAAGGTGGGTTTTCCACTTCCAAAATACGCACCAGGCTGCGGTCTTTATCCATGCCAGGAACCTCATAATAAACGTGTTCCGTCTCAGTGACATGAATATGATCACTGCTTAGATTCAGGAAGCTCGGCTCATTCAGGAACTGGTTGGCAAGACGGATCACCTGAGGCGGGAATGTGGCGGAAAACATGAACGTGCTGACATGATGATCCGGCAGATATCCCTGCACACGGCGCATATCCGGGTAAAAGCCCATGGAAAGCATGCGATCCGCTTCATCAAAAATCAAAAATTTCAAATGCTCCAGAGAGAAGGAACGACGCAGCAAATGATCCAGGATGCGCCCTGGGGTACCGATAACCAGATGCACCCCGGATCGAAACGCATCAAGCTGCTCTCGATAACCTACGCCGCCGTAGACAGCAATACTACTCAAACCAGTCTCTTCACTCAAAATTCTTGCTTCTGCCTCCACCTGATGCGCCAGTTCGCGGGTGGGAACCAGAACCAACGCCTGCGTCGTACGGTCCATCGGATTGATCATTTCCAGCAGCGGCAACAAATATGCTCCGGTCTTTCCGCTACCTGTGCGGGACTGGATCATCATGTCCTGTTGTGCAAAAAGATAGGGCAGCGCTTTTGCCTGCACCGGCATCAACTCAGACCATCCAGCCCGAGCAACAGCGGCTTGCATCCGTGGTGTCAAATCTGCCAGGCGCGCTGCCGGTAAAACATCATTTTTCAAACTCAACTGCTCCTCATCAGAAGACGAATGATCTTCTTCCTCTTCCGGGAGTTCCATATGTGAATTATTCATGATAACCTCCACCCAATTAACAAAAAATAAAACCGGGTACTACTGAATTGTAGCATACCCGGTTTCTTTATAGCATTCAGGAATAAAAAAGGCAGCGGGAAACGGATCTTATTGTCCAAAAAGATATCGTCCCAGCGCCACCAGAACCATGCCCACGACCACAGCCCACCAAAGGTTGCGTGTTTTCCAGGCGACAGCAAACGTGGGAATCGCTGCCAGAAGGTAGATGTTATTGAGACTCAAATCGATTTGCTTCCCATCCGCTACCAATACCGAAGGAACCAGCAATGCGGAAAGGACTGCGGCGGGAACAAGCTGAAGCCAACGGATGGCAATGGATGGCAGGGTTCGGCTGCTCAACAGGAGCGCCGGGGTTATGCGCACAAAAGATGTGACCAACACCATACCCAGGATGGTGATCAAGATAGCGGTTTCTGACATTTTTCTTCCACCAATAATCCAAGAGTAGCACCGGTAACCGCAGCGGCAATCACGTACCACTGATTCATTCCGATATACCAGAAGAAGAGCGAGAGTGCGCCTGAAAAGATCGCCACCAGAAGCTGGGTTCGATTCCGTACCTGCATCACCAGCAGAGCAATGAACATCGCAACCAGCGCATAATCCAGACCCAATGGGCGCACATCCGTAATCAATCCGCCGGCAACAGCGCCCAGCCATGATCCAACAACCCAGGAGATGTGGCTGATGATATTGATGGAAAGCGCTTCGGTTTGATCCAGCAACCCGTCTGACGCGGTACGCAGGGAATGTAATGCAAACGTCTCGTCGGTCAATTCAAAGCCAAAGAAAGCGATCACAGTCTTGCGCCATTTTTTCAGATATGGCGACATCGCCGCAGACATGATGGTATGACGTAAATTGACGATCAGCGTGGTTAAAACAACAGAGAGTCCTGTCGAACCGGCTGCCATCAAACCAACCGCGACAAACTGAGACGATCCGGCATAAACGAATATCGACATGATCATGGTGTTCGTCATGGACAGTCCAGCTTTAATGGCAAGGACGCCATAGGCGAAACCAACGGGCAAATATCCCATCACCACTGGAAAGGCGTGAGCAATCCCTTTGAGGATGTTGTGAGTGAAGGAAGAATGGGAGACCGAACGATCCTGACTGTTTTCCGATAACATAATGTGCCGATTATACCCCATTGTTCATCTAATATCTGATATTCCTCTCAATGGGCGAATGAATAAAAAAGACCTGCCCTTGGGTTTTGGACAGGTCTTTACCTGCTACTGGTTTATTTTAAAGGGAAGACAATTCGGGTTTCCAATTGGTCGGGTGGGGTGGTTACCGGATCGTTCAAATAGAACTCATAAACCACACCTTGAGGTTCCAAACCGTGCTCACGGATGAAGGCATTTAATGTTTCATATGCCGAGCCCATCTCGGTATAAGGACCTTTATAAACGCAGGCTGCAACATGGCTGGCAGGAAGCGAAGAAACCTGCACTGGCGCTTGAACCGTTGCCGATGCTCCGCCAACCGGAAATCCAAGCTCAATGTCCAGATCTTCCATATCCATGTTGTAGTACACCACGAACGGTGCACCGGAAGGGAAAATCCCCTGCGCTGAAAGCTGCTGCATGATCGCGCCGTACCCCGAGCCCAATACCTGCTGCAGTCCTGCAACGGGTGTACGGACGCGAATGGACACAATGGGCTGCATTTCCATCGATTCCAAAACACATTGAACGGTCATTTCGAAACCCTCCTTAAATAATTGATTGGATAGTTATATTATAGAACATTTTTTCTATTTTTCAAGTATTTCTTTGAAACTGCTATTTTTCGCAAGACGATTTTCTCGAGTTATCTGGTCAGATCATAAGCAGAGTAAAGACTATGATGAGGCATTATTGAATTTTCTGCTCAACGCGGTATAGTAGAGTATGAAAGAGGAGTGGTCTTTCAGGAAGGAGGACGAAGGGACAGGGAATTATCAGGTTTTCTCAGTAATTTGATTATTCTGCTTGACGGAGGGAACGATGATGCGCAAAATTGGATTTGCGTTGATTTCAACAGTCATCGTTGTGGCACTTGTGCTCCTGCCATTTCCCCGCCAGACCCATGCGGACGACATGACATCATCTCCGATCACGATCACGGTTTGGCATTCTGAATATAATCCGACCGTGCTCAACCAGATTGCAGCAGATTTTCACGCACTTCATCCCGACATCACGGTTCAACTGCAATACAAAGATATCAACGACCTGTACACACAATATATACAAGCTCATTCAACGGGTGGGGGTCCCAATCTGGTCCGAGGTCCCAATGATTGGATGGGCTTTTTTGCCTCAAGGGGGCTGGTCGAACCGGTTGACACTGAATTTGACCTCAATTTGTTCGTGCCCGAAGCCAAAACCGCCACCTTCTGGGAGAGCCAGCATTGGGCTGTACCAGACACCTATGGCAATCACCTGATGCTCTTTTACAACAAAAACATTCTGGTTACACCGCCAACGAATACCGATGAGATGATCACAATCGCCAAATCATTGACTGGTGATGGACAATTCGGTCTGGTTTATAACCTCAAAGAACCCTTCTGGCTGATTCCCTGGTTGACGGGTTATGGGGGCTGGGTTCTCGATGAAAGCAGCGATCCCATTGTCCCGACATTAAATACGAACAGTATGATCAATGCATTACAGTTCGTTCATGATATACGCTGGATTCATAACATCGTACCCCCCGGCACCATTGACTACAACACCGCCGATATGCTCTTCCGCGAAGGAAAAGCGGCGATGCTCATCAATGGCGATTGGTCCCTTCAAGGATACCGGGATTATTTTGGCGCCAGCCTGGGTATCGCAAGCATTCCTCTTGTATCCAGTACGAGTTTATGGCCACAACCAATGACGGGCGGAAAGTTTTATTATTTCAACTCAAACAACAGCTTAGAGGCAAAAGCGGCAAGTAAGCTGTTCGTCCAATATACCTCTGCCAAAAGTCCTCAACTTCTGTGGGCACAACAACAAAGCATCTTACCTGTATTATTGGAAGCTATGAACGACCCCATTGTGCAGGCAGATCCGATTCTGAAAGGCTCTGCGGATCAGGCACTTAAGGGGCGTTTGATGCCCAATGTGCCTGAAATGGGATGTGTTTGGGAATCAATGTATGGACCAATTTCTGCAATCATGGATGGAGCCAACTCACCTACAGCAGAACAGGCAGCGGCAGATATGCAGGCGTATGCATCAGAATGTATCAACGAGCTACATGCGCTGAAAGTGTATATTCCATTGATCTTGAAATAGGTTGGGGAAAAGGAGCAGTGTGTACAAGGCGTTGGCTTTACACACTGCTCCTCAGTTATGGAGGATTCTTAGAGATGCGCTAAACCAGTTTTTATCCTTTTTTCTCCTTCTCAGCAAATATCTCCCAGTAACCTTTGTCCAATTCATCCTCCGAAAGGTGAGCGTAGCGCTGCGTGACGGTGATGCTGGTGTGGCGCGCCAGTTCCTGCGCCAGTTTCAAATTTCCAGACGCCAACAGGACTTCGGTGACAAAATAATGCCGAAAAGAGTGGGGGGTAATGCGTCCAACAGCATCCCCCCCCAAAATTTTACCCACCCAATCATTGACGATGTTGCGCCCGGATGTGGGCGTGATGGGTTTGACCTTCGAGCCGGCGCCATTGTCATGACGGGCAAAGAGGGGCAGGGCAGAAAGAGGCTTGCCAGAAGCCCCATCCAGGGAGGCGCGTTCCTGCAAGTAATCTTTTAAGGCTGCCAGCGCGCGTGGTGAAAAACGCACCACAGCCTGACGATTACCCTTACCGACAACCAGCGTCCGTCCTTCGTTCCAATCCATATCTCCCCGGCGCAGGTTGCAGGCATCATGAATGCGCAGTCCGGTATCCGCCAGGGTGATGAGCAGCGCCCGATCGCGCAGGTTGCGCAGCCGGTCTACCGCGTCTTCAGAAGATAAGTTAGTAATATTACTTAAATATTCGACAATCTCATCGATTTCGTTTCGGGGAAACTGCGGCAGCCGGATGCCGGGTTTCCGGGCGCGGCGGCGGATGAGCAATTGGATGCGTGCCAGATTGATGGGGGCGAGATTTTCAGCCGCTAAAAACTCATAAAAACCGGCAACCGCGGTAATGTAGACTCGTTCGGTGGCAGCAGCGTGGTAACGAAGCGTGTCGACCAGCCAGGTGATCGCATTTTCGGGCACATCGGCAGGGGAGTCTTTTTCGGCGTCGATGTTGTGAACGGCAAGGACATC
>JBDKTF010000560.1:0-4030 GCA_039680295.1 Anaerolineaceae bacterium | reverse complement strand
CAGTGCTCCAGCACGCTGGCAGGATTCTCCTCCACCACCCAGAGAATGGCGGTTCCGCCTTGATTGATATCGAGAATATGGCTGATGACCTCATTCGCAACCACGGGGGCAAGCCCGGTGGTCGGTTCATCCAGCATCAGCAGTTTCGGTTCAAGGATCAGGGCACTGGCGATCGCCAGCATTTGCCGTTCGCCGCCCGAGAGCGTGCGCGCCGCCTGCTTTTGCCGCCGCCCCAGGATCGGGAACCGTTCGTATGCTGCTTTGATCCGCGGTCCCGGGTTCTTCAACGTGGTGGATGCCATCTCGAGATTTTCCGCCACGGTCAAACCGGGGAAGACATTCCGATCCTGGGGAACATAACCAAGACCCCAGGCTGGCAGCATATTCGGTTCGTATTCATGGACGTTGTTCCCCGCGAAGGTCACGCTGCCTTTCCAGCAGGGCAGCAGCCCAGAGATCGCCTTCAGCAGCGTGGATTTCCCCGCCCCATTCGGACCGATCACAGCGACGAGTTCCCCGTCATCCACATTCAGATCAATGCCGTGAAGGATGGGCAGCTTGCCGTAACCAGACTCCAGAGAGTTGACGTTTAGTAGTGTCATTGCTGCACCCCCAGATAAGCCTCGATGACTCGTTTGTCATGCGCCACGGTTTGGGGCGATCCGGAGGCAATTAATTTACCGTATTGTAAAACGTGCATCTGGTCGCTCAGCTTCATGATAAAACTCAGGTTGTGACCGATGATGAAGAAGGTCATGCCTTCTTTGTTGAGCGCAATGATCATATCCGACAGACGGTCGAGCATCGCCGGGTTGACGCCGCTCGACGGCTCATCCATCAGCAGCATGCGCGGCGAAAACATCAACTGCCGCCCAATTTCAAGCATGCGCGCTTCGGGTGCGCCGAGGTTTGCCGCCTGTTCGTTCAGTTTCTGCGCCAGTCCGATCCGTTCGAGGATGCTGTACGCCCGGGCGATTTGCTCCTCTTCCTGGGCGCGAATGCGAGCCGGGCTTGCGAAAACATTCCACAAACTCTCCCCATTCTGATGCGGATACGCAGCCAGCATATTTTCCCAAACCGTCAATTTGGGAAAGATGGAAGACACCTGGAAGGTGCGCGCCAGTCCGAGGTTCGCGATGCGGTTTTCCGAAAAGCCGGTGATATCCTGACCCTCAAACAAAACCTTTCCTGAGGTCGTTTTCAAAAAGCCGGTGATCACGTTGAACAGCGTCGTTTTCCCCGAGCCGTTCGGACCGATCAACGCGGTGATGCTGCCCTTTTCCACTGTCAGGGTGCAGTCATCGAGGGCTTTCAACCCCCCGAAATACTTTGAAACGCTTTCCACTTGCAGCATCGCGGTCATGCTTCCTCCTTCGCCAGTTGCGCTTCATCCGCTTTGCCCCGGATCAGCTTTGGCGCGCGAGGACTCTTCTCGGGCACCAGACCCAAAGGCCAGTAGCGCAGGATCACGATCAGCACAAGCCCTTCCAGAATTAACTGGACGGAAGAGATCACAGGGGTCAGCTCGGGCGTGGTCGAAATGAATTTCAAAGCCTGCTGCGCGCCCAACAGAACGACCGTTCCCACAATGGCGCCCTTGTTATTGCCTGTTCCGCCGATGACCAGGGCAATCCATGCTGCGAACGTTATACTCATGCCAAAAAGGGAAGGCAAAGCGAGCGTCATGTACCATGTGTACATCGCCCCCGCCAGTCCGCAGATCGCTGCGCCCAGCAGGAAGACGCGCATTTTAAAGGAGAATACATTTTTCCCGGTAGCCAGCGCCGCGGGCTCATTGTCGCGCATCGCGCGCAGCGAGCGTCCAAAGGGGGCTTTACCCACCCGCTGTGCAACCAGGAAGACGACCACCACAATCAGCAGGATCAAACCCGCCAGAAAGAACTGGTAGTTCTGACCAGGGATCATCCCGCGAAATGGCTGTTCAATGTTGATGTAACCGCGCGTACCATTGGTCAGCCAGGCTTCATTCGAAAGCAGGTCCTGAATCACTTCAGCAAAAGCGAAGGTTACGATCAGCAGATAATCGCCCCCCACCCTCACCGTGGGCAAACCGATGATGAACGCGAAGATCGTCGTCACCACACCCGCGGCGATGAAACCCACCCACCACGGTTGATCGAAATAAAATAGATAGGTATCCTGCCCCACGGGGGCGCCGCGGGTCACGATGGCGTAGGTATAAGCCCCCACCGCCACAAACCCAACAATGCCGAAATTCATGAGACCGGCATATCCATATTGCAGGTTGACCGCCAGGGTGAGCAGTGAATAGATGCCCATCAGAATGATGACGCCTGCGAGGAAAAGAAGAATGTTATACATGCTTCATGCCTCCTTGAAGATGCCATTGGGGCGAACGAGAAGCACGATGATGATCAATACAAAGGCAACCACCTGGCTGTACTGGGCAGGGATGACCAGCACGCTCATCTGGGTAATCAAGCCAATGATCAAGGCTGCCACCATCGCTCCGTAAATACTTCCCAGACCGCCAAGAATTGCCACAATCATGATCAGCATGATGTATTCAAAGCCCATATAGGGAGTTAACCGGCTGATCAAACCGATCATGACGCCCGCCAGACCGCCCAGACCCGATGCGATCAGCCAGACATAGACCCGCAGGCGGGGGGTATTGATGCCGCGAATGCGCGCCAGATCGTAATCGCTGGACATCGCCCGAATCGCTTTTCCGGTTTCGGTCTTGGTCAGGAAGAAATGCAGGAATAAAACAGCCAGAATTGCGGCGACAACCATCGCAATCTGATCCGGTCCCGCCAGCGACAGATCGCCAATTTTAATGGCGCGCATGGGCGGAAACTTGTATTGCTTGACGAACGGTCCAAACAGGATTTCGATGATTCCCTGGATGACGTAAGAAACACCTGTTGAGACAATGGCGATCAGCAAGGGCGCTCTCCCCTTGAGCGGGAAGAAGACAATTCTGGCGGTCAGGAAGCCGATCACAGCAGTTGCCAGAACCGCCAATACCGCCGAGAGAACAATATTCCAGTCTAAAACAGCGTTGAAAAAGTATGTAAAGTAGGCTCCAACAGCCAGCATCTGCCCGTGGGCGATATTGAGAAAACCCTCAACACGGCGGATCATCGAAAAGCCCACGGTTGCCAGGAGCAGAACACAACCCATTAAAAGTCCATACACCGCAAATTGCATGATTTCAAACTCCTTTTCGTGGTTTGAGGTCGATAGACTGCATCGGTAGACCAGACGCCTCGTAGGGTGTCACGATCCCCCAACCCCCTCTCTGGTTGAGAGAAGGGGTTGGGATGCCAATCACCATGTCACAGGTGCAGTCAGCACCGGTAACCCGGCGAACCGTCACTAGTCGCCAAGTTTGAAATTATCGGCGGTGTAGAACTTATAGGTCTTCCAATGATCGCCTTCCGCCTGCAAAATCACCCAGGGGGCAGTCACGTTGTTGTGCGAATTGAACTGGAGGGGTCCTGAAACGCCCATGTACTGAATGGTCTTCCCTTCCTTCAGGAAAGCCATGCAGTCGGCGTACGAAATGCACTGATTTTCCCCGGTCGTGACAGCGTGCAAATTTTTATTGATGGCTTCGCCCGTCGCCTCACCGCCAATCTGGATCGCCAGAGCTTCAATAATGAAGGAGTCGTAAAGGGCGCTGGCATAAGGCTTGATCGAATCCTCGCCCGTCTTTGCTTTCCAGAGTTCCTGGAAACGCTTATAGGAGGGGGAGTTCACATCATCTGCGCCGGTCTGTCCGAACTGTCCCACCATCACGTCCGCGCCGATCTGTGCCACAACTTCATTGGCGCCCAGATCGCTGCCGAGAATCCATTTGCCGCCGTAATTGCCGCGGTACCATTCGCGCATAATGTTGGCTGCTGAATCCGCGCCCGCCGAGAGGAGCACGATTTCTGGCTTGGCTTCAAAAACTTTAGCCAGCTCAGCCTGATAGGAGGACTGACCCGGATTGAAAGCTACGTTTGCAACGACCTTGCCGCCCGCCGCCTCAAATGCTGTC
>JBDKTF010000515.1:0-2521 GCA_039680295.1 Anaerolineaceae bacterium | reverse complement strand
AAATCTGTTCGTCGGATTGGGATCGTTTGCAGCCGTGTTGGTCGTCGCGGGCATTGTGTTGGCGCGTTCTCGCAGGGCTTCCAGATCGAAGGATGACGAAAAAACGGATATGCAGGAAGCCGCTTCTCAGGTGGACCCTGATGATGTGGACGGGTTGCTGGATGACATCACGGCGCTGGACGATCTTTACTGCGCGGGGAAACTGCCGAAGGAAGCTTATCAACAACGGCGGGCGGAATTAAAGAGCAAACTGGCAAAGCTGATCGATTGATGATTACCGTACACCATTTGGTGAAACGTTTCGGTCCCAAGATCATTCTGCGCAACCTGGATTTCCACGTGGAGCCGGGTGAATTTGTCGCGTTGTTGGGTCCCAACGGCGCCGGGAAGACCACGTTTTTGCGCATTCTGGCGTCGCTCGCGCGACCTACAATGGGAGAGGTGATCATTGCGGGGTATCGCCTGCCGGAACAGGCAGCGGCGGTGCGCCGGAAATTGGGCGTGGTTTCGCATCAACCGCTGCTCTATGGCGACCTGACTGCCGAGGAAAATCTGCGTTTCTACGGACGGATGTATGCGGTGGATGGGTTGGATGCACGCATCGATGCCGTGTTGGGCATGGTGGGGTTGGATCCCCGCCGCCGCGATCTGGTGCGTACCTTCAGCCGCGGGATGCAGCAGCGTCTGTCGATCGGGCGCGCCGTGCTCCACGATCCCGAGGTGATGCTCTTCGATGAACCGTATACCGGGTTGGATCAGGATGCCTGCGCCATGCTCGACAGGGTGTTGCAGCAGGTCGCAGCCCGTGGACGCACGGTGGTGATGACCTCGCACGATCTGCCGCGCGTGGCTGATCTGGCTTCGCGCTTTGATGTCCTTTCTCACGGCGCCATTCAGGCATCGGTACATGTCGCAGACCTGCCCCAGGATGGACTGCTGGCATTCTATCGGGAGGCGCTGCAGGCATGAAGAAAGCCTCGTCTCCCAACCCCTTCTTCCGTTCCATGCTGGCGGTCGTGTGGAAAGACCTGGCGGCGGAAATGCGCAGCCGCGAAATGCTCTCATCCATGCTGGTATTCGCCCTTTTGGTGATCCTGGTCTTTAATTTTGCGTTGGAATTGGACGCGAAAACTCGTGCCAACGTGACCGCCGGGGTGTTGTGGGTAACGTTCACCTTCGCCGGAACGCTGGGTCTTAATCGCTCGATGGCGGTGGAGAAAGACCGCGGCTGCCTGGACGGATTGTTATTGGCGCCGGTGGACCGCACTGCTATTTATTTTGGCAAGGCGTTGGGAAATCTGCTTTTCATGCTCATCGTGGCGGCGATTGTCCTGCCGGTCTATTCGTTGTTGTATAATGTCAATCTCTTCATTCCCGGCTTGCTGGGTGTGATCCTGTTGGGCTGCGTCGGGTATGTTTCGGTAGGCACGCTCCTGGCGACCATGTCGGTGCAAACGCGCACCCGCGATATTCTGCTGCCCATTTTGCTTTTTCCGGTCGTCATCCCCGCGTTGGTCGCGGCGGTTAAAGCGTCTGGCGGTCTTTTGCAGGGGTTGGCGGTGAGCGAAATCATCCCCTGGATCAACCTGCTGCTGGTGTATGACGTCATTTTCACAGCGGTGGGCTGGATGGTTTTTGATTTTATCGTGGAGGAATAATGTACAAGGGTGCGCTGCTGCCGTGTGTGCCGGTTGTATGGTATTGTGCGTAAATATCATGGTTGAAGGATCACCCTTCATCCTCTTGTGAAATATGGTGTCCCTCTCCTGCTATGTTACCCTCTCCCTTCAGGGAGAGGGTAGGGTGAGGGTGGTAGCTGATCATCCGCCGAAAAAATTGTGACCGGAGGATCACCCTTCATCCTCACACCCATATGCGTTTTCCCTCCGCCTTTCCGGAGAGGGTAGGGTGAGGTGGTAATTGCCGCTTCGTTAGGTTTTTGTCATCCTGCCTGTGGAGGTTTCGTGGAACCCAAACCCCGTCTTCTAAAAATCCTGGATATTCTCTCCATCCTCCTGCTTCTCGCCGCCTTCGCCATGGTCCTCTTCTATGCCCCCGTGGAAGCCGTCATGGGCATGGTCCAGAAGGTGTTTTACTTCCACGTAGCCTCTGCCTGGGTGGGCATGCTCAGCTTTTTTGTGGCGGCGGTGTCCGCCGGTATTTACCTGCACAATCGCAGCACCCATTGGGACATCCTGAGCCTTTCCGCCGTCGAGATCGGAATGGTCTTTTCCCTCATTGCCATCGTCTCTGGCTCCATCTGGGCGCGTCCCATCTGGAACACCTGGTGGACCTGGGATCCCCGCCTGACCACCGTGACCATCATGGAACTGGTCTACGCCGCTTACTTCATGCTGCGTTCCGGCATCGAAGAACCCGAAAAGCGGGCTCGCATCAGCGCGGTCTATGCCATTGTTGGCTTTATTAGCGTCCCCCTGACTTTCCTGTCCATTCGCATTCTGCGTACCATTCACCCGGTTGTCGTCGGTTCGAGCGCGGCGGGTGTCGCCGGCGCCTTCGA
>JBDKTF010000109.1:0-8979 GCA_039680295.1 Anaerolineaceae bacterium | reverse complement strand
CTTAAAACCGCGTGCCGCCAATGCGGTTTCCGCCGCGTCGATTTTCGTCAACAGGTCAGCGGTTACCCGCGTGCCGTAAGGAATGCGCGAAGACAGGCACGCCGCCGCAGGATGATCCCAGTTGGAGAGCCCCAATTCGCGCGCTGTTTCGCGGATGCGCGCCTTCGTCCATCCCAATTCGATAAATGGGGAGATTAATCCCGCTTCCTGTGCTGCTTTGCGTCCCGGACGGGTGTCTGAAATATCATCCAGATTATTTCCGTCCAGAACTGCCGCATATCCATGATCGCGGGCATATCCAACCAGCATCGCAGCAAGATTGCCTTTGCACCAGTAACAGCGCTGAGGCGTGTTCTCCTGGTAGCGCGGATCATCCAGCTCGTTGCTGTTCATCAGAATATGCGAAATGCCAATTTCCTTTGCCAGACGAATCGTGTTCTCGTGTTCCCGCTTTGGCAGGCTGGGTGAAACCGCCGTAACCGCTACTGCCCGATCGCCCAACGCCATGAATGTCAGTTTTGCAAGCAGCGTGCTGTCCACGCCGCCCGAAAATGCCACCACAGCGCTATCTAGTAATTTAATGTAAGTAAGTATCTTTTCCATATTTGGATTATAAGGGTAAATTACCTCAATTGTAAAGTGCGCAGAAAATTTCCCGTTGACGCCTGCGCCCATCTCTCTTACAATGGACGCGCGTCAGGAGGAAGAATGTCGGTCGAAATTATACTGCGCGATAAAGTGTACCATATCCCCGCCGGGCAGACGCTCGGTAAAGCAATGAAAACCCTCGGCTTCCCGCCGGAATCTTACCTGGCTGTCCGGCACGGTGAGATGATCACAGAAGATGTGATTCTCAAAGAAGGCGATCAGATCCAGTTGGTGGCAGTCATCTCAGGAGGCGCATCCGCATGAGGTGCCGTAAATGCGGCGTCAAAGCCGCCATCAACCTGCCTGAACATCGCCTTGCATTGTGTAAAGCGCACCTTCTTGATTGGATTCCCGAACAGACAGAACGCTTCATCCAGAAATACGACATGTTTACCCATGAAGACCGTATTCTGGTCGCCGTCTCAGGGGGGAAGGATTCATTGGCGTTGTGGGATGTGCTCTGGCGCCTGGGGTACAACGCGGATGGGTTATATATCAATCTGGGTATCGACGGCGGTGTGGAATATTCAGCTCGATCGCTGCGCTGCGCCCGGCAGTTTGCAGACGCCCGCAGTTTGAATCTGATGGTCAGCGATATTCCCGCCGAACGCGGCGTTACCATTCCTGAACTCGCCATGCGTTCCGTCCGTGGAAAAGAGCGTCCCTGCGCCGTTTGCGGTATCGTGAAGCGGCACATCATGAACCAGATGACCACCGAGAGCGGCTATACGGTCATCGCCACCGGGCATAATCTGGACGATGAAGCCGCAGTCCTGTTCGGCAACACCCTGGTCTGGGACGGCGAGCAAATCGTGCGGCAGAGCCCGGTGCTGCCTGCCAAACCCGGCATGGCGCGCAAGGTCAAACCTTTCTGCCGTTTTTATGAACGTGAGACTGCCGCCTACACCCTCATGCGCGGCATCGAATACGAATACGATGAATGTCCGCACGCGCTGGGTAACCGCACCAACGAAATCAAAACCCAACTCAATCAGATGGAAGCCAACAAACCGGGCGTCAAACTGACTTTTTACCTCTCATTCCTGCAAGCCAAAGAAAATGGTCTGTTCCAGCCGCAGTCAACCACCGCTGTCGATCTGCATCCCTGCCCCACTTGCGGTCAGCCCAGCGTCCACGAAGGCAATTGCACCTTTTGCCGCTTGTTTGAAAACAAATAGACATTAACACACAGGGATCGTCAAAAGGTTTGCCATTTCAATTCGAGACCCGCGATGTCTGCCGTTCTGTTAATTGCTTAATCGCCTGCAAGCGGTCAGCCAATGGGGGGTGGGTATAGTGCATGAGCACATAAAACGGGTGTGGATTGAGATCCGCCAGGTTTTCCTGCGCCAATGTTCTCAGTGCGCTGAAGATGGACTTTTGATCCGCGTACTGCGCGGAGAAGGCGTCAGCCGCAGATTCCGCTTTTCGGCTGAGTGCGTTGAGCGGAATTCCGATCAACAGGCTGATTGGACTGATCAGGATCGAAAATAAAATCAGGCTGAATCCGAAATTGGGTCCCGATACGCCAAATGCCTGCGAAAATTCCGCACTTTGTAGAATCCACCCGATCAAAGCTGCATAGACACCGAAAAGAAAGATCTGCCGGATCAATTGGCGCGGAATATCCTTGTGCACCGCGTGACCCAATTCGTGCGCCAGAACGGCGATAATTTCGTCTTCGGTCATTCTGTCGAGCAGCGTGTCAAATAGAACCACTTCCCGGGTCTTTCCAATACCGCTGAAGAAACCGTTCAATTTTGTGGAACGGCGCGAAGCATCCATGATTGAAATGGCAGTCACATTAAAACCCACCTTCGCAGCCAGCGACTCAATTCGCTTTTTGAGGGTGCCGTCGGGAAGCGGTGTTAACTTATTGAAGATCCTGATAAAGACCTTGGTATTCAGGATGTTGATCACAACAATCACAGCCGATAAGATACCCCACGCGGTCAGGATAAAGAGCCATAATCGGTCGATGAAAGTCAGATAAAGGACATTCAACACACCTAACAGAACCCCGAAGAGAATTGCACTCACCAAAAGGCTCTTCAACTGATCAATGAAGAAAGTCTTTGGGGTGGATTTGTTGAAGCCGTATTTTTCTTCGATGACAAAGGTTTCATAGTACGCGAAAGGCAAATTGATGAGTGAACTGAAAATGAAATATACGCCCAGAAAAGACAGTGTCCGAAGAATATCATTCTGAAACCATCCATTTGTCCATCTTTCCAGAATCCCAAATACGCCAAATACCAATAAGCATAGGATAAGGATGGTTGAGATGGCATTGACGATGATCTCGAAGCGGGTGGTTTCCATCGAGTAATTCAACCACTTTGCATACTTTTCCTGGTCGTAGATGTCTTGAACAATCGGGGAAATGGGTTGTTTTCGGTGCTGATAATTTACCAGCGTCACCGCCAGATCAAAGACAAACATCAAGACAATGATGCCAATCACAACCACGCTGATCATCAATTTTGTTCCTCATTTTCTATCGTCGTCTGAACGATAAGAGTATTGTACCTGATGAAATTCATCTTTCCATCGAAAAACACAAACCGCAGGCAATTCACCTGCGGTTTGTGTTTCGTTGGGATTGACTGGATTACGCTGTCTCCAGATACCGTCCCACTTCCCAATCCATCACATGCGTGCGGTATTCTTCCCATTCTGCCCGTTTTGCACGGATGAAGGTTTCAGCCAGCACAGGACCCAGAGCCTCCAGCATCACAGCATCCTTTTCAAATTCGTCCATCGCCTGCAAAAGGCTCGCCGGAAGTTCGCCGATTTTACGTTCAACCCGTTCTGCTTTCGTAAGCTCATAAATATTCACATCCGTCAACGGCGCCGGCACCTGCAATTCCTTTTCCACACCATCCATGCCCGCTGCCAGAATGACAGACAGCGCCAGATACGGATTCGCAGCAGGATCGGGGCAGCGCAGTTCAGCGCGTGTGGCTTTCTCCTGCCCGGGCATGTACCGCGGGATGCGGATCAGCGCGGAACGATTATATTGCGCCCATCCGACGTAGACCGGTGCTTCATAACCGGGAACCAGGCGCTTATAAGAGTTCACGCTCGGCGCGGTAACTGCAGAGAAACCGCGGGCGTGCGTCAGTTGTCCGGCGATGAAGCCGTACGCCAGCTTGGAAAGATGGAAACTATCATTCGCATCGTAAAACAGGTTGTTCCCGTTCAGGTCGAAAATGGACTGGTGGCAGTGCATACCCGATCCATTGATGCCAAATAACGGTTTCGGCATGAAAGACGCGACCAGGTCGTGCTGCGCTGCGATCGCCTTTACCGTGTATTTCAATGTCAGAATATTGTCAGCCGCCTGCAAAGCATCCGCGAAACGGAAGTCGATCTCGTGCTGACCCAATGCCACCTCGTGGTGCCCGACTTCCACTTCCAATCCCATCGAATTCAAGGCTGCCATCAATTCAGTGCGCACCCGCACTGCCTCATCGTTCGGTGAAAAGTCAAAATATCCGCCAACGTCGTGCGGCACCGGGTGAACGATTTCACCGCCGTTGCGGCGAAAGAGGAAGAATTCAGGTTCAGCGCCGACATTGAATACCATCCCGCGTTCATGCAGTTTTGCCAGCGAACGCTTCAACAAACCGCGCGGATCGCCTGCGAAGGGCGTTCCATCCGGATCGTAAATATCGCAAAACAGACGCGCCCGGCGCATCTCTGCCGGAGACCACGGCAGCACCGCATAGGTATCTGGATCTACCCTCAGGTGCATATCGCTCTCTTGAATTCGAGAGAAACCTTCTACAGAAGAGCCGTCGAACCAGATGCCGTCCTCCAACGCCACCTTCAAACGCTCAATTGGCGCATCCAGGCTTTTTACCGCCCCGGTCACGTCAGTAAACTGGAAGGAGACGAATTTCACGCCGTCTTCCTTCGCCCGCGCAAGTAACTGCTTTTTATCCATTTTCCTCTCCTTTGGCTTAAATAAAAATAACCGAATATGCATGGGCATACCCGGTTACCGAATTAACCTACAGGTTTGCCCTTCCTGATAATAGAGATCAGGATAAGCCTTTCCAGGCTCACCCTGCGCCACTACGCTGCACTGTCGCCGCCGTCACCGGCGGGTTTTCTGCCCGCGCTTTCCAGGAAGGGAGAAAGAAGTCTGTGGTCAGACTTCAGAGGCATCCGCTGATCTTTCGATTTTCCCCTGTCTCCAGGGTTAACGCTCTCTTCGCAGAGAGGAACCTCCACCTCGTTATCTCACCAATGGGTGAGACTCAGCCGCTAAATCTCCGTCTATTAAATTGTATGCCGCACCATCAAATACACGAGCGAGTCTAGCACGCCGGATATCATTCGTCAATAGGCATTTTTATTTATATCACGGCAAGCATCTGACATAAAAGTACCCCGTCATGCCGTGTGCCGCGTAGTTTTGAACCTGCTTTCGCAGGTAGGGTCTCGACCCGGGAGCTCCGCCTTGGCCGGAGCCTATCGCGTTACTTCCGTGAGATAAAGACCCATTTTGTGAGTGTTGGCTCAAAACCGGAGTTGCTGCATCACGTACACAACAGGGCATCTTTCTTATACCACAAGCTTGACAGACTGACTAGAGATAAATGTTATGAATCACCCACGTGCCCTGGGTTTCATATCCACTCAAAATGTTGCTTCCTGCGCCGCATCATTATTATTTATCTGCATAATAAAAAATCAGATAACCCGCTTGCCTTTTTGTCTGCTTTATGCTATGTTTTAACCCAACAGGGTAATGAACCCCAAGGGGTTATTCATTAACGGTCGCTCTCTTAATTTCCGTTTATTGTTCCGCAATTGAACCAGAGTCGAATATAAAGGTTGAACGGAAAATTCCGCACAATCTTTCATTCCATCGGTTATCTCAAAAGGGAGAAGCCATGTCCGTTATTCGCGCTTTCATTGCCATTGACCTGCCGCTTTCGATCCAGCAGAAACTGGAAGAAATCTCCACCCAGCTCAAGCAGCCCCTCAAGACCAACGCCGCTCGGTGGACCCCCGCCAAAAACATCCACCTCACCCTTAAATTTCTGGGAGAAGTGTCCACGACCAACCTTGAGCTGCTCAAAAAGATCATTGCGGCTGAAGTCTCCCGCTACCACAGTTTTGATATGACGATCGGTGAATTGGGCGCATTTCCTGCCATTCGCCGCCCGCGGGTCATCTGGGTCGGCATCAAAGCCCCACCTGAACTGTACAACCTGCAAAAAACCATCGATTCCGAAACCTTCAAACTCGGATACGCAACTGAAGATCGCGAGTTCTCCCCTCATCTCACCCTGGCGCGAATCTCGCACAATGCCACACCCGACGAGGTCCGTCAGATCGGGAATTTGTTGAGCATCACCTCCCTCGGGGTTCTGGGAACCATGAAAGTGAAAGACGTCTACCTGTACCGTTCCGATCTGCAGCCTGGTGGAGCTATCTATACCCCGCTATTCACTGCGCCGCTTCAGAACCACAATGGCTAAAAGCACCTGCGAATTTGGTCCATTTTATGCTAGAATGCTTTAGCATTGATATATCGAATATTATTGAGGTGACTTCTGAACGCATTAGATCTTGCTCATACCATCGTGGATTGTCTCGAAGATAAAAAAGGCGAAGATATCCTGCTTCTCGACATTCACGAGCTGACCGATTTTACGGATTATTTCATTTTTTGCACAGGCACCAGTGATCGCATGGTAGACAGTCTCGCCAAAGCCGTTGACGAGGCTGCAAGAAATACGTATCACGTCCATGGGCGCATCGAGGGTAACGCCAGCGATGGATGGATGCTCGTGGATTTTGGTGATGTGGTTGTGCATCTCCTTTCGCCAGATCAGCGGGATTACTACCGTCTGGAAGAACTCTGGGGTCAGGGGAAGATTCTCGTTCGTCTGCAATAAATCACTGCGCATTAACGATTACAGACGGCTGCGGACAGCCGTCTGTAATTTGATTCAAATGGTTTCCTGATGCCTAACCAGCCGGTTTCCCCGGTAAGATACCCAGAAGCATGGCTTTATGCACCGCTTCCGCCCGACTGGATGCATTCAGCTTCTCCAAAATATGACGAATATGGGTTTTCACTGTATTTTCAGAGATGTACAATTCGCCCGCAATGGCATTGGTGGTCATTCCACGCGCAATGCAGCGCAGCACTTCACGTTCCCGTTCAGAAAGCTGTAGCTCTTCAACCCCCATCGCGGCATCTGTGTGGAATACACCAGCGGTTAATGCTTCTTTGCCTTCCGCTGCCCATAAAATCACCCGGCGCATTTCTCCGCCGCTGGAACCGTTCATCACATATCCATCGGCTCCGGCTTCCAGCCCGGCGTGTACCACCGGGTCCATTCTGCCAACACCCGTGAGGATAATACGAATTTCAGGCTTCAATCGTTTCGCCTCACGAATAAACTCACCCGGAACAGTTTCCCCCTGCACATCACCTACCAGCAAAATGTCCACATCAAATTGCTGGAGTAAATCCATGCCGTTCTTGAAATTCACCGCCTCGCCGCGCAAGATGAACTCCGGCGCTTCACCTAAAGCGCGCCGTAGCGCCTGCCGGTTACCTACCGACGTATCCACTACCAGGATTGAGATGGGTTGTTCCATGTCAGGTCCTCCTGCAGGATAACTGGATTCACCTGTTGATTCATGTTCCACCGTTCAGAAAACTTGACTGCATTCATTTTACAGTATTTTTGTCGAATTTCAAACGTCTAATTTTTTCGTCTATCTTTTCCAGCCCGACTGCATCCATATAACACCTTCTGTATCGATCGTTTTCCACAACGCATACTGAGAAATACTGAATTGAGAATGATTTCTATCACATTCTTGCAATTCAACCAGAATCTATGATAATATTAAGTAAATTGGATAATAATTAGAGGTGTCCCATGTTTCGAATCAGTCGTCGCGTTGATTATGGTCTAAAGCTTCTGATCGCCCTCGCAAAAGAAAAATCCGAGGGACCCCAACCAACCGCCCGTCTGGCAGAAAAGCTTAACATCCCCCTGCCCTTCCTGCACCAGATTGGTCGCAGTTTGATCCAGGCAGGTATGATCAAGGCTTCTCCGGGTCCGGGTGGTGGTTTGCGCATCAATAAAACGCCCGAGAACATCTCCCTCCGTCAAATTATGGAAACGCTGGAAGGACCCATCATCCTGGCAGCCCCCACTTCCATGGACGACGAAGAATCTCAGGCGGAACTCTGCTGCCCCACAGATGCGGTTTGGAAGAAGGTCCAGGCAACACTGGTGGACCAGCTTTCCACCATCCATCTCGATCAGTTGCTGGGTTAGCCGGTTAGTTTCTCAATATACCCGATCAGGTAACCAATCTGATCGGGTATTTTTGATGAATGGATTTAATTCAAATTCATTCGTTCTATTTTTAACCCACCGATCCGTAAACAGCTCAAAAGGATTGGCGGATTGAACATCCTTGTGACATAAGAAATACGGTCAGGGCTTTATTGCGCCCTGACCGTATTTCTTTTCATTCTGAAAGTGCCTGTAACACTTCTGCACTGTGCCCGGCGGGTTTGACGTTTTCGAATACCCGGGCGATATTTCCCTTGGGATCGATATAAAACGTGGTGCGGAACACGCCATCGTATTCGCGTCCCATGAATTTCTTTCGCCCCCACACGCCGTAAAGCTCGCACACCGCATGTGTCGGGTCAGCCAATAACGGGAAAGGTAAATCGTGTTTGGTTTTGAATTTGCTGTGTGATTTGACCGAGTCTGGGCTGACACCCAGAATGACCACATTCGCATCCATATATGCGCTGTAATCGTCCCGAAAGTTGCATGCCTCAGTGGTGCAGCCAGGCGTGTCATCCTTTGGATAAAAATACAACAGCACCTTTTGCCCGCGGTAATCCGACAATCGCCGGAGAATTCCCGTATCGTCCATCAACTCAAAGTCGGGTGCTGGGATTCCATGAGAAATAGGCATTCTCGGCTCCTTTTGAATTCTATCTGTTTGTGTTCATCAACCCAGGTCAACGATCATCTCACCCATGCGAGAGACCTCATAACCGGGTAAGGCTGCCACCGCCTCCCTGAAGCGCGCATCCTGCGCCAGCTCGAACACCGGTGCGAGCAGCGGGCTGTCAAGGTATTTGCGCGGGATCACCAGTTGGTACTGCTCGGAATAGAGCGGAATAAAATCCAGATCCAGCGCTTGCGCAGCCGCCGCAATCCCCAAACCGCAGTCAGCCCTGCCCGATGAGACAGCCGCAGCCACTGCCAGATGGGTATATTCTTCCTCATTGTATCCTGAAATTTGTTCGGGAGTGATGCCTGATTT
>JBDKTF010000381.1:0-4135 GCA_039680295.1 Anaerolineaceae bacterium | reverse complement strand
CATGGATTTCGCATCCGCGTTCACACCCGGAATGAGCGGTACCCGAATCATCACCAGATGCCCTGCCGCGCTCAGGCGCTGCAGATTCGCAATGATCGGCGCCAGTGGAACCCCGGTCATTTTCTGGTGTCCGCTTTCAACCAGCGATTTCACGTCCACCAGAAAGAGATCCACCCACTCCCGCAAGCGATCCAACGTCTCCCAGCTCGCGAACGCCGATGTATCCACCGCTGTATGAATTTCTTCGTGTTTGCAGGATCGCAGCAAAGCCTGTAAAAAATCTGCCTGCAACAAGGGTTCCCCGCCAGAAAAAGTAACCCCACCTCCCGACTCATCCCAGAAGGGCAGATCGCGGTGAATCCGGCGCATCACATCGTCCACGGTCATCTGCTCCCCGACCATTTCACGCGCGCCGGTGTAGCATGCCGCCGCGCAGGTTCCACAGCCGGTGCACTGTTCAAAATGGGTCACAGGCAGCCCATTTTCCAGGGTCACGGCGCCTTCCGGGCATACCTCCAGGCACACACCGCATTGTACACATAGATTGGGGCGCAGCATTAATTCGGGTTTTGTTTTCTGACTTTCGGGATTATGACACCATCGGCAATGCAGCGGACAGCCCTTCAAGAAAACCGTTGTCCGAATTCCGGGTCCATCGCGGGTGGAAAAACTCATCACATTGAGAACAACGCCGCTTTCCATATTCCCCTGATTTTATCCGAGATCATGAAAAATCGGGGTAATCGACAGCGATTACCCCGAGTCAGGTCGTATCGCTTCAGTCGGCTGATGCCATCGACTGATTGGTTTTCGCTCTCCGAACGTGTGGAGAATGTTCTTCCTTCAGGCTGTCTATCGCGGCATACACATACCCGGCGAAGTACATCGCCAGCCACGGGAACATCCCCATTCCCATCCGCGGGATCAACATGACCATGCTGAACAAAGCATAGGCTGCCAGCAGCAGTTCCACCCACACCAACGGATTCCCCGGCAGTGTGTACCCTGCGTGCACCGGTTTCGCCCGTGTGGTGCTCAAATTCATCTTCGGAGTCCGTTCAAATACGCCCCCATTTTTGAAGAGACCTTTGAACACCGCGACCGTGTTGCTCACCGTGAGTGAAATGCTCATCATCAATAAACCGGGAACCAACAGCAGACGATCCTGCCAGCGGGGAATATGCTGCGTCTTCGATACCAGATACATTGTCATGGGACCCAACCCTGCGATCGCCGTCCAGGGGAACAGGCTCATCACCTTCGGCTCCCATAAACCCACCGGCAGTGTCAGCAGGAAGGTGAGCAGCATACTTGGAAACGCCAGATAGCCGGTCAACTGTACGTAGGCGCCCACTTTCACGTAGAGTGATTTATTGGATCGGTGAACCAGACCCCATAACTTACGCATGGACTGGATATATCCCTGCGCCCAACGCGCCTGCTGACGTTGGAATCCGTCCATCGACGGAACCAATTCACCGGGTACGACGATCTCAGGAAGATATGCAATCTTCCACCCGCACAACTGCGATCGGAAGCTCAAATCGAGATCTTCGGTCAGCGTATCAGCCGACCAGCCGCCGGCGCCATCAATGGCAGCCCGCCGCCAGATGCCGCAGGTGCCATTAAAGCCCATCAACAATCCCGAACTCGAACGGGCACCTTGCTCGACAATAAAATGACCGTCCAATGCCATGGTTTGCAAACGGGTCAGCAGATTGGTTTGTGAATTCAAATGTCCCCAGCGGGTCTGCAAACAACCCAGTTTGGGATCTTCGACAAATGGACCGACCACCTTCATCAGCCAGTCGCTGGGTGGAATGAAATCCGCGTCGAATACCGCCACCAGATCTCCGCTTGCTGTCTTTAACCCCTCCGCGAGCGCTCCGGCTTTATATCCGCCGCGTTGTTCGCGATGAATGTATGCGATGTTGATCCCCACCGCCTGGTAATGCGCCACCAACCCCTGCGCCAGACTGGAGGTATCATCGGTGGAATCATCCAACACCTGGATCTGTAACCGGTCAGACGGATAATTGATTGCCACAACCGCCTTTAGCAATCGGCGTACCATATACCGTTCATTGAACATTGGTAATTGGATGGTTACTTTGGGCAGAATCATGGGGATAGCCGTCTGCGGCTTCTTTTTACCAAATCGCCCATTTTTCAGGTATAACGCACTCAACCATAGACTGTTGAAACCCCAAACCGACAATAACACAATCGATAGGGTATATAAAATCTTGATTGCAGTGAGAATGAATGCGGGAGGAAGTGAATAAGAAATCATATCTATTTTGCGCCCTGTTCCAGACAAAATACAACGCCCGGGGTTCTTTCATCCAGGCGTGGAATGGTATAAACCTGTTGCACAACTCCCGATTTTACCAATAACCCCAGAAGACCGGAAGGGTCACAATTAAACTGGGCGCACCCATTTATAGGATACGCCCAGTCTGATCCATCACGGTTTTTACACCCTTACCGCATTAAGCGAGGTTGAAGCCAGAAAACCTGATCATCGGTTGATGGACCGTTGGACTCCACGCGCAGAATGAAGTGAACTTTCTTGCCTGCCAGCGAGGAGAGATCGACATCCACCTTGTAGATCATGTTGTCGTACTTCTCAATCCAGCTTCCAAGAGTGTTGACGGTGCTGCTTCCTTCAACCACATATTGAAGCAGGAATTTTGTATTGCAATCTTTTTCGTTATATCGGCAGCCGATCACCGCCCGGAAACGATCACCGTTCTTGATCTCCACACTTGGATATTCGCCCGCGATGATCCCATCCGTCTTGTGCTCCGGTTCCACACCCAAAGCGGCTTCATTATCCGTGCCGCCGTTTTCCATCTTGGGTGCGTCCAGCTTGACAACCGCGCCAGAAGATGCGCCCTCTGTTCCAGGGCAGGCAATCGCACCGCTGTCGTTACGCCATGTGGCGTCACACATTTTATCCACGAAGTTGTAGAAAACTTTTTGAACCGCCACTTTGATTTCAACCCAGATCGCAGTTTTTCCGGCTGCACCAAAGCTGAACACCTTGCCATCTGCGCTGCGCATCTTCCAGTAACCGGTATACTCACCTGCCGTGGAGGGTGCGGTCATCTTGATGGAAATATCAATGGTTTCACCGGGTTTTACACTGGCGCCCAGTTTGACGGAATCCGCAGCTTTCATCTGATCGCCGCTCGAATATACCAGCTCGTAATCAGATGTCCATGTGCAGGTGCCGATGTTTTTCACCCGCCAGGTCTTGGTAAAGCCCGCTCCCGGAGCCATGACCGTCCCATCCGGAATGGACACATCTTTCACAAAGGAAGCCGCGTTGCAGGGAATGGGAACCGGGGTATTGGTTGGGGTGGGCTGAGGGGTCACGGTATTCGCAGTCACCGGAATCACCGCCGTCGGGGTAAACACCAGGGTAGGCGAAGCGGCAGGCTGCGAAGGCTGGGTGACCTGGGTGGGCTGCACAGCCCATTGCGTCAGTTGGGCAATCGCGGTTTGTAAAGGAATTTGCGTCAACTGCGCCTGAACGGTTTGCGCCGCTGCTGTCGCCACCATTTCATCTGTGGAGAGCGCGGGCGCCTGTCTCAACAGACCGCAGGCTCCCATCAGCAGAGATGCCAGTACGGTAATCCCAATGATTCTCAAACCTGGGGTCTGGAATATTTTGAACTTGGAATGCGTATTCATTTTTTCTCCTTCAAACACATCGAAACAATACCTGAATCAATTGACGCATACCAGATCAATTTTGTTCCCAATGGAGAAGAAAACCGGCAGTGATCAGTTCGCAAAGACCTTTGATCACTGCCGGATATGGACCAACCCAGCCTGCTTACCATCTTCACCGGATGGATTTATTTTAGCGACGCTTCCAGACCTTGAATCAATTGATCACGTTGAGTCTGGTTCAAATTCGCGTTTTTATGGATGATCGTATATTGAAATGGCGGCATCTTCCCATCCTGTACGACCTTTGCAATTTCAGTCGCCGAAAGGGAGTAGTTACCCCAATCAGAGAAATTCATGTTGCGGCGTCCCTCGTCGATATCCAGTTGCAGCAACCATGAAGCCGGCGCTACAGACGCATACCATGGATAATTTGTTTCATTGCTGTGACAATCAA
>JBDKTF010000276.1:0-4715 GCA_039680295.1 Anaerolineaceae bacterium | reverse complement strand
GGGCGAAAGGTCGTTTATGGGCACCCTTACGAAACGGTCAATGCTGCGGAGGAGAAACAATTCGTCCTGAATTTTTTTGAAAATGGGGAATTATCCAAATTAACGGAACAACAATTATTGGCAAAAGGCGTGACATTGATTTATGCGGGACCGCGTGAACGAGAATTGGGCGATTTAACCTTTCTCCGATCACTACCGCGGGTGTACGATGCCGGTGGGGTAACGATCTATGCGTTCCAGACGAACGATTGACCTTCGTTTTCTTCTCTTTTTGCTGCCATTGCTGATTTATCTGCCGTTTGTCGGCGGATATCTTTACCCGGTAAATTCGGAATTTTCTGATCTGGCAATCAGCCACGACCCGTACACCTATTTCCTCCAACAGAGTATCATCCGAAATGGACAGATTCCGCTCTGGCAGAATTCAATTCTGAGCGGCGCGCCTTTTGCAGCCAATCCACTTTCAGGGGTCTTTTATCCCCCGGGCTGGCTGGCGTTGATTTTTTCTCTACCATTGGGATTGAACATCATGGCATTGGCGCATTTGCTGTGGGGAGGTGTGGGAATGTATCTGTTCCTGCGCCGGATCAATCTCCGCCCCGCAACGGCGTGCCTGGGCGCCATCGCATTTGAGGCGCTGCCGAAACTGGCAGTGCATTTTGCAGCCGGTCACCTGACGCTGATCTACGCAGTAAGCTGGACTCCCTGGGTGCTGTGGGCAGAAACCCGCAGGTGGGAAGGCGGCGGCAGATGGGACGGACGCATTCTGCCCGGATTGCTGGTGGGAATGATCTTTCTGGCGGATCCCCGCTGGGCGGTATATTCCGGTTTGCTGTGGGCAGTCTATGCGGTGTGGCTGCGGATGGCTCACCCCGTAGGACTGCCCGGTATACGACGCTCTTTCTGGCAAGAGATCGGCGGAATGGCATTGCAGGCAATGGCTGGTGGGGCGTTGGCAGCACCCCTGCTTCTTTCGATGATGCAGTACGCGCAGCTCTCCACCCGCTCTCTGATGACCGGCGCAGATCGATTGGCATATTCACTGCCCCCGGCGCGGCTGCTGGGATTGTTATTCCCGGATATTGGCGGATATGCAGAGTGGATCTTCTATCCGGGAGCGCTGATTTTGAGTCTGGCATTGTTTGGCGTCTTCGCGCCGGGAATCCGGCGGCGCTGCGGTTTGTGGTACGGCGTTTTCATTGTGATGGTGATCTGGGCGATGGGGGATAACATTCCCGGCGTAGAGGCGCTGGCAAGCCTGCCTGGTCTGGATTGGCTGCGCGTTCCTTCCCGAGGATTGTTTTTGGCGGGATTTGCATTGATCGTGCTGGCTGTTCAGGCGGTTGACATGTTTTTGGGCGATAATCTGGAAAATGATCTGGAAGCCAGATTGGATCCCATCCTATATTTGACCGGGATGTTTGGTTTTGCGTTACTCATTGTCGGGGGAATCAGGGTTTTATCTGGGGCATTGACGATCAAATTCATTTGGGGAACAGCGGCGCTGACCATTGCATTTGTATGGATTCTTGCGCGGCGGCGGGGCTGGATCAGCGCACAGGTCTGGTGGGTGGGAGCGCTGATTCTGGTGCTGGCGGACTGCGGCGGAGTATCTGTGTTGAATTTTCAACCGCGAAGTACGGCGGAAGTACAGTCTGAAGGCAAGGAGGCGGCGCAGTACCTGTCAGAGCAGCCGGGTCAATTCAGAGTGTATTCTCCTTCGTATAGTCTTCCGCAACAAACGGCGGTTCGGTGGGGACTGGAATTGGCGGATGGCGTGGATCCGCTGCAACTGAAAAGTTATGCGCAGTACATGACGAACGCAAGCGGGATTCCTGCGAAGGGATACAGTGTGACCCTGCCCGCGTATACAAACGAAGATGTTCACTCTGCGAATCAGGGCTTTTTCCCTGATTTGCGTCTGCTGGGACGGCTGAATGTAAAATATGTGGCAGCGGACTTCGATATGAACCTCGCCGGCTTGAAATTACTGGCGCGATTCGGAAATACCCGGATCTACCAGAACGCAATGGTAATGCCGCGCGCGTGGGTGGAACCGCTGGATGGGGAGGGCAACAATCTCTGGATGCCCGCACTCATTGAATCCTGGACACCCAACCGAATCGTCCTCAAAGCAGAAGGAGCAGGACTGCTGGTGCTGTCGGAAATGGACTATTCCGGCTGGGTTGTGCGTATAGATAATGCACCCTCGGAAATTGTACCTGTTGACGGTCTGCTGCGCGGGGTGAAACTGGAAAGCGGTACGCATCTCGTGGAATTTGTATTTCGCCCGGTGATAATCTATGTGGGTATTGGACTGGCGGTGTTGGTGATGATGGTCTGGCTGTGGCTGCTGACGACAAAGAAAGGGGAATATCGTGGTTGATCGAAGCGAGCATCGTTGGATTTGGGGCTGGGCACTTTTTTTGCTCGTGCTGACCACCCTGCCGTATTGGATAGGGTTCAGCAGCCAGGGGATGGATTGGCGCTTTACCGGGTTTGTTTTTGGCGTGGAGGATGGCAATTCGTATGTTGCCAAAATGCTGACCGGCGCCAGTGGGGATTGGCTTTTTCGCACGCCGTATACCGCAACTGACCAAAGGGGATTTCTGGCGTTTCTTCCCTATCTGCTTTTGGGAAAGCTGACTGCCGGAACGGGTCAGCATGTGCAGATGGTGGCATTGTTCCAGCTCTTTCGTTGGGCAGGGATCATTCTCTGCCTGTTCGCCACGTATGATTTTCTGGCAATCTTTTTGAAAGATATTCGCTGGCGGCGCTGGGGTTTGGCGCTGGCAACATTCGGGGGCGGCTTAGGCTGGATTCTGGCAGTCATCCAAACTCCGGATGGGTTGGGGACACTGCCCTTGGAATTTTACTCTCCTGAAACGTTCGGTTTTCTTGGGCTGTACGGATTGCCGCATCTTGCATTTGCACGGGCTTTGCTTCTCTGGGGGCTGCGCGGATTCTTGCTCAATGGACAGGCTATGCCAGAAGCGCCGCGCTGGAAAACTATATGGCGTTGGGCACAGCCAGGGATTGCGTGGCTGGCAATGGGATTCATGCAGCCGGTGGACGTGGGCATTGCCTGGGGTGTAATTGGCTTGTATCTGCTGGTGCGCTGGGTCGCCTGGCGCAGGCACGGGGATCCAAAGGAATGGCTGGTGGATGTTCGCCGGGCAGTGGTTACGGGTCTTATTTCTGCACCGATTTTGATCTACAGCGGTGTTTCCTATCTGACGGATCCATTTTTGAAAACCTGGGGTGCACAGAATATTCTCCCTTCACCTCCGTTCTGGCAGTATTTGCTGGCGTACGGCGTGGTGCTGCCATTTGCAGTGATTGGCGGAGTTCAATTGATGCGGACCAAGCGTATGGAAAGTCTGATGCTCATCAGTTGGGCAATCGCACTACCCGTTCTTGCCTATCTACCGGTGACGATTCAACGACGCCTTCCAGAAGGGGGATGGGTGGCTTTGTTGGCGTTGGCGCTGGCAGGGTTTGATTCAGGCAAAGTGAAGGCTGGATGGCGGCGTATCTTCTACCCGCTTTTTGTGGGGGCTGCGCTGCTGGTGATGGGCGGTTGTCTGTCTGCCGCCCGCCCCGAACTGCCCATGTTTCGTCCCACGGCAGAAGTGCGCGCATTTGAAGCCCTGCGCGGATTGGCTGATCAGGGCGATGTAGTGGCGGCAAGTTTTGATACCTCCAACGCACTGCCCGCCTGGACTCCGCAGCGGGTGGTCATTGGACATGGACCTGAAAGTGTGAACCTGAAGGAAAACGAAGCAACGATCTCGGAGATGTACAATGGAGAGCTTTCGCCAGAAGAACGGGCGGTATTCTTCAGAAAATACAATGTCCGTTTTCTGTGGTGGGGACCACTGGAACGAGTGATTGGAAACTGGAACCCACAGGATGAGCCCGACCTGCGCAGCGTTTATCACGAAGGTGAGTACCAGATATTTGAAATTGTGGAATAAACCATGATGACGAGGATCCGACGTTTCGCTCTCCCTTATCTACCTGTAATCCTGGCGCCGATTGCATTACTTTCACCGGTGCTGTTTGGCGGGAAAGCATTGTTCTGGGGGACCCCATTCTTACAGTTTATTCCATGGCGCTATTGGGCGTGGAAAACTTTACTGGCAGGGCAGAATCCGTTATGGAATCCGTTGGTGGGGATGGGCGCTCCGTTGGCGGCAAATTACCAATCCGCGTTGTTCTACCCCCCCAACTGGCTGCTGATCCCATTTACAGCGGCTGGTGAAGGGTGGTTTGCATGGAGCCAGACCCTGCTTGTGATCGCGCATTGGATCTGGGCGGGGGTGGGCATGGTTTGGCTGACGCGCGATTTAGGTCTGGACGATCTGGCGCAAACCGTGAGCGGGCTGGCGTTTGGTTTGTCGGGGTACCTGGTGGCGCGCGCGGGCTTCTTCTCGATCAATGCGGCGGCTGCATGGCTGCCCTGGGTATTATGGGCGGGGACACGCGCAACAGGAGCGTTCGGAGATGCTCACGGCTGGACCAAGCGCACCCTGCCGCTGGCGTTGTGCGTGGGTATGTTAATGCTGGCTGGTCACGCGCAGACTGCTTGGTATACGATGCTGCTTCTTGCCGCCTGGACAGGTTTCTGGGGCGGTGTTCGCGGGGGCGGGATCCGTGGTGTGGGTCGGGCATGGGTCTCTCTGGTGCCGGGTGTGCTGTTGGGGGTGATGCTG
>JBDKTF010000283.1:0-1963 GCA_039680295.1 Anaerolineaceae bacterium | reverse complement strand
GCTTACAACGCCCTTATATATTGCCTTATCCGTGTCCTTGGGGCGGACTCGCGGTATACTTCACTCCATTCCCTCGCTAAAGGAGTTCGCATTGGTCGAAACCATTACGCTGTGCTTTTTTGCGTTTCTGGCGGGTATGATTGATTCCATCGCCGGAGGTGGGGGATTGATTCAATTGCCTGCCATGCTGGTCATTTTGAAGGACGCACCCATTACCACCATTCTGGGGACCAATAAAATGGTGGCGGTCACCGGGACGATTATGGCGACAGCGCAGTACGCCCGCAAACTGGTGATCGATTGGCGGCTGGTGCTGCGCATGTCGGCAGTGGCGTTTGTGTGTTCGTTCCTGGGCGCGCGGGTGGTCAGTGGAATCGGCGCGGATGATTTGCGCCCCATGATCATTGTGCTGCTGATCGCCATTGCGCTGTACATCTTCTTCAAGAAGGACATGGGCGCCACGCAGGTGGCGCGCCTGACGCCCACGCAGCAGCGTTGGATCGGTTTATTGGCGGGCGGCGTGATTGGCTTTTACGACGGGTTCTTTGGTCCAGGCACGGGCACATTTCTGATCTTTATCTTCATTGCCGTCTTTGGACTGGACTTTTTGATGGCTTCGGCATCTTCCAAGGTGGTGAATGTGGCGACCAACCTGGCGGCGCTGATCTATTTTGCCTTCACCGGGCAGATTCTATGGTCGCTGGCGCTGCCCATGATTGTGTTCAACGTTGGCGGCGCAGTGGTGGGATCCCGGCTGGCGATGCTGAAGGGGAGCAAGTTTATTCGCGTTCTGTTCCTGGTGGTGGTCATGGGGATTATTGTCAAGCTGTCGTACGACACCTTCTGGGCGGGATAAGATTTATTCCACGGATATTCACAGATGGGGTTTTAAGGAAGAAAACGGATCAGGTTTGATCCGCTTTTTTTGTTATTCAACCCCACCCCTCCAGCTCCCCTCCCCCGGTTCAGGTCAACCGCAGGATCAAAATCCCATGCCGGGGGAGGGCAGGGTGGGCGATTGGTGAATATAAAGAGTTGGATTTCGGGCTGACACCCTCAATCCAACCTACGGGGATTGGGGATAATTCTTCCAATTGGCTTCCGGTTTTGCTATACTGAAAGAAAATCATGCAGAGGGGGAGGAGGAGGAACACGTATGCAGAATATCTTCATGTTCCTGGGCGTGATTCTGGCGCTGCTGGGATTGGTGCTGCTGATTTTGGGGCAGCAGCAAAGGAAGCGCGCTGAAGCCGTTATCTCCTGGCCTGAAACTGCCGGGGAAGTGCTGCGTTCTGAAATCCGTGAACAGGAGATGACGGGTGGTGAGGATGAGTCTGCTCCCACGACGATGTACGAGCCGGTGGTGGAATACCGGTATACAGTCGACGGGCAGGAATACATCAGCCGCCAATACCGTCTGGGCACCACGGGAGTGCTGGTTGGTCTGGGGCAGGCGCAGAAGATTCTCTCACGGTATCCGTCCAATAGCACCGTGACGGTGCATTACAACCCCCTGCAGCCGGATCAGGCGGTGCTGGAACCGGGTTCCGCATCCAGCGGCGTGCTGGCGGCAGCGGGCGGCATCTTCCTTGCCGTGGGTCTGATTTTCGTCGTTCTGGATATTGTTCTTGGGTAAATGCACTTCACAAGGATTTGGGAGGTGTGCGATGAAACGCGTTCGAGACGAAGTGGCACGCGCTGTGTGGTTGAACGGATTGGCGGGGGTGATCTATACCGCGCTGTTGGCGGCGGTTCTGATTCTGGTTTCGGGGCGGGCAGACTGGGCTGCGGGGTGGCTGTTCGTGGGCGTCTACGCGGCGTTGACGGCGGTGAGCATCATTTCGCTGTATTATCACGATCCCGAATTGCTGGTGGAGCGCTCGTCCATGCCCGAGGGGACCAAATCGTGGGACCGCGTTCTGTCGATCATTGTGGCGCGGGTGGGACCGGTGACCACGTGGGT
>JBDKTF010000363.1:0-2283 GCA_039680295.1 Anaerolineaceae bacterium | reverse complement strand
CAGGCGCGCCGGTTGAACTCTGACCACATCTGCGAGATTTCCTGGTTTTGATTCTTGCCCTGATATCGCAATCCCACCACAGTGAGGGCGGGTTTATTGACGATTTGAATGTCCATGGTTTCCTCTTTTCCAATTGATCTGAATGGTGAGGACAGCCCAACGATTGGGAACTGCACTTCGACCATCTCGCCGCCGGCTTCCCCCCGGTCGTCCAGGTGCAGCTCGCGCACGGCGCCGCTCACCCGGTAGCGGTTGGCTTCCACCCAGGCGTACAGACGGGTGGTGGCGCGCATCAGGTCGGCGGGCTGCGCCGCGGAGACGCCGCAGGCTGCCTGATCGGCACCCGACAGACGTTCCAGCGTGACCTGTTGGAGCGCGTTGGGGGGAATGTGTCCCAGGTTGTATCCTTCCAGCGGCAGCGCCACCATCAACGTTACCGCCCGGTCGCGGTATTCGGGGTTGTCGTGCAGGGTCAACCACGGCGCGGCAGCCGGAGCGACATGATATGTCTCTGCCCATTCGAGCAGACGCTGGTACAACTCGCGGCTGCGCTGCGCTGCCTGTTCCACCGCCGCCACCCGTTCGCGGATGCAGATCGCCATTTGCGGTTCCAACCGCTTGAGGATGACTTCCATTGAGCCCAGGCTGCCTTCCGTTTCGATTTGCTGCAGGCGGATTGCCACCCGATCGAGGCGGTGCTGTTCTTCCCGCAGATGATCTTCCAGCTCAGCCTGTTTGTCTGCCAGCAGTTCGCGAAGCTGCGCGGCAGTCAGATTGCGGTCGAGCATACGGCGGATCTGATCCAGCGAGAAGCCCAGGTCTTTCAACGCCAGAACGCGGTGAAGCCGGGGAAGCTGCTGCAAGGTGTAGTAACGATAGCCGGTGAAGCGGTCAATCCAATAGGGCTTGATCAGCCCCATCTGCTCATAGTGATGCAGGGTTTTGACCGTCACTTGCGCCAGCCGGGAGAACTCGCCGATCTTGAGCATGATCTGTCCTCTGTCTGATATGAGACCTTTACCGAAAGCTTTCAGTATGGGTAGTATACAGTCTCCGGTAAGGGGCGAGTCAAGGGGGAAGATGGATCAGTCTGTGCGGAAACGCCAGATCGACAGGATAAAGAAGCCCAGCGCGTACGCCAGCAAGGCAAGAGACGGCTGGAGAATTTCGGCAACCCCCTGTCCGCGGATCAGGATATTTTGAAAGCCGGTCATGGCGAAAGCGCTGGGGGTGATGCCGCCAACGGCAGCGAAGACCCGACCGGTGCTTTCCAGCGGGAACCAGGTTCCACCCAGGGCGCAAAAGAGAAACATGGCAATCAGTGAGAACAGTACCACCTGATCATCAGATTTTGCCAGCACGCCGACGAATAATCCCAGGCTGGCGACCCAGAGCGCCAGCGCGGCGCCCACCAACAGCGTACCCAGGGGTTCGCGGAAATAATTCACGCCCAGCACCCATTGACCGAAAACGACCAGCAGCATTTCCTGCGCAAAAACCAGCACGAACTGCGCCAGCAAATGCCCGGCGATGATTCCTCCCCGCGGCATGGCTGTGGTCAACATGCGCTGGAGGGTACGGGTCTTTCGTTCTTCAACCAGAATCCCGGCTGAAGTGACCAGTCCGAAAATGGCGAACATCACCAGCATGCCGGGAGATGACTGGTTGTAGGGATTTCCGCCGAAAGCCGCCTCGGAAGCAACCTCCCCGGCTGCTTTTTCGATGACAAGCTGCGGACTGTTTGCCAGGGCTGGCTGCCAGTTGTCAACGGCGGTGTTGAAAGCATCGATGAGCTGCGTTTGGGGGGTATTGGCTGCGCTCAAACGGCTGATTTCGGCACTGCTCATCAGCCGCGTGACCGGTACGCGCACGAGCTGGAGCAGGTTTTGTCCGGTCACACTGGCTGCATCCACCACCAGGCGAAGTTGAGCCGATTCCCCGGCGAGACCGCCGGTGCTGAAATCGGGCGGGACGATGAGCAGTCCCTGAAGTTTTCCGCTGGACACCTGCCGCCGGGCAGCGGCGGTTTCTTCAGGAGTGAAAGAGACGAGCTTCAGACTGGAAGATTCTTCCAACCAGGTTTTCAGTTGATGGCTCATCACACCGTCCGGGTCCTGATTGATCCATCCCAAAGCCAGGCGCGGATCCGCTGGTTTCGCGGCGCCCCGGTAGGCAAACCCCATGAAGAGGGTGAAGACCAGCGGCATGGCGAGCAGAAAAATCAGCGACTTCTTGTCGCGCAATATTTGCAGCAGATCTTTGAACGCAAGATCGAGGATTCGC
>JBDKTF010000516.1:0-2583 GCA_039680295.1 Anaerolineaceae bacterium | reverse complement strand
TGAGCTTGATCTGGATTCTGTGGTCATCCCCGATTACAAGCACCTTTCCAAGCCGCTGATTGAGGTCTTTACCCTGGATTCGGCGACCTGCGCCGCATGCACGTATATGATGGGCGCCGCAAATGATGGTGCCAAAGAATTTGGTGACACTATCGATCTGATTGAATACAAGTTCACCAAGCCCGAAAATGTGGCACGTGTTGTAAAGATGGGTGTGAAAAACCTGCCCTCCCTTTACATCAACGGTGAATTGAAATACTCGTCGATCATTCCGAATCATCAGGAACTGGTAGACGCGATCAAGAAGGCATTTTAGTCTCTAAAGGACAACGGCTGGCATGAAATTACACCTGGTGGGCGGTTTCCTTGGCAGCGGCAAAACGACGGCGATTATCGCCGCCAGTAAATTGCTGATGGCGCAAGGGAAAAAGGTTGGGGTGGTCACAAATGATCAGGGAAAATACCTGGTGGATACCTCATTCTTTCGTCTGGGTGATGTGCCAGCCGTTGAAGTAACCGGCGGTTGTTTCTGCTGTAACTATGATGATCTGGCAGAACGCCTGAATGAACTGCGTAATGATATCCAGCCGGATGTGATCTTTGCTGAATCGGTGGGCTCATGTGGAGACCTGGTGGCTACGGTGATCAAACCGTTGATCGAGCTCGCCAGCGAAACCGTTCGACCGACCAGTTTTTCGGTCTATACCGACAGCAGATTATTACAGATCCGGCTGGATGGTGATGAATTACCGTTCAGCGAAAATGTGGTGTATCTGTTTGATAAACAGATAGAAGAAGCCGGAATTCTGGTGGTCAATAAAAGTGATTTGCTGACCCCCGGTGAAGCCGATGAGCTCTTAACCCAGGCTCGAATACGCTATCCAGACAAGATCGTCAAACTTCAAAATTCTACTTCTGTGGAACAGGTGCAGGATTGGGTTGAGATGATCGAGAATGGCAACCTGAAGCTGCCCGAGAAACCCCTGGAGATGGATTATCAACGTTACGGCGATGGGGAAGCGCAGCTTGCCTGGTTGGATGAAACGCTGCATTTATCGGTACCGGATGGCAAAGGAGATGAAATTGTTCGCCGCCTGATTGGGATGACATTGGATAAGTTGAACCAGCGTCATGCTCCCATTGGGCATTTAAAGTTCATGATACAAGGTGGTGATGTTGAACAAAAAATCAGCATAACCACCCTGCAAGTTCCTGATCTGCAACTGGTGATAGACCATTTTCCGGGAACAGAGATTAATTTATTGGTGAATGGAAGAGTCGAAATGGGCGCAGAAGAATTACAGGCGCTCGTTCAGGGAGTGGTCTCGCGGGTTTGTGCTGAGACTGGTGTGGAATGGCAGGAAAAGAATGTAAATTCATTCCATCCTGGCTTTCCCTCACCAAAGCATCGGATGAACTGATGCTATCGAAACCATACTTGGGAAGAGGTTTGATGACCGAACACATTCAACGCGCTCAACCAGTTGCAGATCAGGTGCTGAACATCCTTCGGCAGCGAATTCAGGAACATGTATATGGTCCGGATGATCGTATGCCTGCAGAAAGTGAACTTGCGGCGGAATTACAGGTAAGCCGGGCTACCATACGCTCTGCCATGGCTGCGCTGGCAGCCGAGAAATTGATTGTTCGGCGGCAGGGAGACGGAACCTATATTAACCGCCGGCTTTTAGAGACGAGCACCCATTTTGGGTCGATCAGCGAGTTTACGCGCATGATCCGTTCCAGTGGACAAGAACCTTCCATCGAGGCGTTGAATATTTTTACACGCCCAGCCGACCAGTCGGAATTGGATGCGTTGGAAGCCCAACCAGGAAGTCAGGTGGTGGTTCTGGTACGTTTGTTTTTGGCGGATCGAAAACCGGCGATCTATTCAATCAATACATTACTGGAAATGCAGATGTGCCAGAAATTAGAACAGGCTGATATTGAGGAGACATTGCCAACCTTCTTCAAACGGTGCTGTGGTCAGGAATTTACTTACGGTATTTCTACATTATCTGCTCAGGGTGCAACGGCTGATGTAGCCGAAAAATTTGGACTGGCGCCAGGTTCACCTGTCCTGTGTATGCGAGAAGTATTCTTCAATGACGATGATAAACCGCTGGTATTAGCAACAAACTATATTAATGAAGCGGTTTTTCAATTGAGAGTGGCGCGGTCATTTGATTAACGGTATTTGTAGCTAAATTTTAGTGGTAGCAGTAAACAGCCTCATATGAATGCACGCAATGATTTCCCGGACGGGAGCCGGGAATAATGGCGAAGCCGGTGAAAGACCGGCGCTGTCCCGCAACTGTAACCAGTGGGGGAAACCGACTGGAAGCCAGGACGACCGTCATTGCGATCCAAGCTGTATTGCCCTTCGTGTGATAGAGGGTACTGGATAGTCCCTTTTATTGGAAGGTCACTGTAACAAGCGGTGATCCACACATGGAGGTGCATTATAAGGCAATATCATAAACCCCATTCATCCCCTGGACCGTTAATCGGTGCATCAACCATATTTAGAATCAAGTAAGTTGGAGGCGTAGATGAAATCCCTTCGTTTGACTGTAATTTGTG
>JBDKTF010000291.1:0-1874 GCA_039680295.1 Anaerolineaceae bacterium | reverse complement strand
GATGATGCCAAAGCTCCCTAGCACGGGATGAGAGCCTGGGATTGCCGTTCTCTCGCCAAATCTTTCACCAAAAAACAAAAGGGCAGGCCATCAGGCCTGCCCTTGCCACAAACGACGGGTCAAACGCCTCGCATCATACAGCGATCTTGCGCCTCAGAGCGGCAAGACCGGCCAGACCCGACGCGAGAAACCATACTGCTCCGGGAATTGGAACCGCATTGGCGGATATGACCGTGGTGTTGTTACCGAAGCCACCCTTCAGCCAATAGACCAATGCCGTTGTCTCCGGCAGCCCGTAATTCGGGGGCAGAATCGTGGAAGAATTCGTCCCCTGAATCAAATCGTAGCTGACCCCATTCCATTTGAGTCTCAAGTCCAGGCCCAGCGATCCGCTCAGGTTTTTGAAATCCTCGCCTGAAGAGCCCGACGGCAGACTATACCAGGACCCGTAGTTGAAGGCGTTTCCATTTTGATCCTGATAGGTGCTGGTTGTGCCGTTGGTGAACTTCCACTCCAACTGTCCCTGATTGAGAGTAGCCAGGCTGAATGAGAGACTCACACTCGAGGTTCCCTCGATAACCAGATACTCTTCCCCGGGGGCACTGTACTGGTAGGAGTAGGTGACACTTGCGTTTGAAACCAGCGGGGTAAGCAGAACGAAACCCGCCAACACAACGAACATCAAGATCTTCCTCATTTTTTCACCTCCTTTCGGTTTGGAATGTTGTATGCAGCTACTCTTGGATGATTGGAAATAACGCTATTTCCAAATTCCAGCGCTGCCCAGACATGGATTTTCAACAACACTGCTTGTATTCAATTGGGACGATGCGTAATACCAATGAGCGTTCAAGCTTGATACCAAGCTTTCAGACCGTGGGGAGCCTGCTCCCCACACCGACGCGCATGCGCGTAAGGCCGAACCTGAGGCAGGCGGGGGAAATCGTTCTCCCCGCTCTTCAGTATGCGCCCTTGCCAAAGAGCAGCACCGGGAAGGTTTGCAGCATGATTTTGATGTCGAACAGCAGAGTCATATTGCTGATGTAATACAGATCGAGAATGATCATCTCCTCGAAAGTCACCGAACTTCTTCCGGCGGTCTGCCAAAGCCCGGTGCACCCCGGAGGAGCTTCCGCTCTTTTCTTGTGCCATTCCTTGTAGACTTCCCACTCGTATGCGAGCGAAGGACGCGGGCCCACCAGCGTCATATCGCCCTTGAGCACATTCACCAGTTGCGGGAATTCATCCAGACTGGTTTTCCTTATGAATTTGCCGAACCTGAAGACTCTGGGGTCGTCTGCGATCTTGAAGATCTGCTCTCCTTGCTGATTCAATTCGCCGCTGTTCAGTATGAATGTCCTGGCGAATTTTTTGTGCTTCGAGTCATCTCCATTCATGTGCATGGATCGGAACTTGTAGAATTCGAAGGGCTTGCCCTTTTTTCCGATTCTTTCCTGCCTGAAAATGACCGGTCCCTTTGACGACATCTTGATCCCGACAGCTATGAACAAGAACACCGGCGCGAGCAGCACGAGAGCTATCAGGCTTACCAGTACGTCAAAGAGCCTTTTCGCCGACCACGCGTAGTCATCCAGCGCATATTGCGAAAGCATTATGACCGGAACCCGATTGTAGAATTCGACCTTAAGCTTTTCGGTCACCACCTGCAGGAAATTCGAATGCAGTCTGACCACCTTTTTCGTGCGCAGGCACTCCTTCAGGATCGTGATAATCCGATCGTATTGGTTGAGGTCCAGCGCCAGGATCAGTTCGTCCACCCGTTTTTCCCCGACCACAGCCCCTATGTCTTCAAACCTGCCCAATACCTCAAGTTCATTGAGCACCCGGCAATCGGTCCTCTGCCCGTCATCGAT
>JBDKTF010000418.1:0-7050 GCA_039680295.1 Anaerolineaceae bacterium | reverse complement strand
CGGTTCTTCGCAAAGCTCTTCGGACAGTATTGATCTTCGATATTAAGGCGGATTATGAGCAGAATATTGGTTGCCTATTCAACCAACTCCGGTTCGACGGCGGAGGTGGCTGAAACCGTTGCGGTGATACTGCGGCAGGGCGGTCACACGGCGGATGTGAAAACGACCGCCGCTGCCGCCGATCTGAACGGTTATGATGCGGTGGTGGTGGGGGCGCCGATGATCTTCGGGTGGCAGAAAACCGCGCGGCAGTTCGTCAAACGCCACCAGGGTGATCTCGCGGGCAAAAAGGTGGCGTATTTTGCCTGCGCCATGCGGTTGACGCGTGCAGCCGGGGAACCGCTGCCCGAGACGGCGCTGACGCTGGACGCCAATCTGGTGTCAGACCCGGTCAAACCCGGGGCGCTGAACTTCAAGGAGCGGTTCACCACGCTGGATCATTACCTCCAACCCATGCTGAAGGCTGCGCCGGGTGTGAAGCCGGTGAGCGTGGCGTTCTTCAACGGGAGATTGGAAATGTACCGGCTCAAGTGGTGGCAGGCGGCTTTTGTGATGATGGTGGTGCAGGCAGCGCCGGGGGATTACCGCGATTGGGACGCCATTCGGGCATGGGGGGAAGAATTGGGGAAGGTGTTGTAAGGAAACAGACGGAAAAGGGTGCGCATCAGCGCACCCGATTATTTCCTTTGGAATCTTCGTGTTCTTTATGTTAATACTATCTCCCATTCGGGTAATTCACGGATAAAGTCTTTATGATTTAACCGAAGTAAAATTGAGATTGCAACAACGCAATTCATACAAGCCGCTTTGCAGGAAAACCATGCCCGAACCAAACCTTCATTCAAATTCAAATAGATTATCCAGAAAAATTTTTGATTTTCTGGGCTTACGCAGCAGCATGATCGCCATGCTTGCCATGGTGATTCTGGTTGGTATGGGCGAGAACATGGCTGAGCGCTTCCTGCCCATCTACCTGATCGCGTTGGGCGGCGGGGCGTTGTCAGTCAGTTTTTTGAACGGAATGGATAATTTACTCAGCGCACTGTATTCATTCCCGGGGGGATACTTGAGCGACAGGCTGGGATATAAGCGCGCACTGCTGGTGTTCAATCTACTCGCCATGTCGGGTTATCTGGTTGTGATCCTTATTCCCACCTGGTGGGCGGTGATCATCGGAGCGGTATTCTTTCTCTCCTGGTCGGCAATCTCCCTACCGGCGACCATGAGTCTGGTGGCTGCTGTGCTGCCAGAGAACAAACGCACCATGGGGGTTTCCATGCATTCCCTTGTACGGCGTATCCCCATGGCACTTGGTCCCGTAATTGGAGGACTGTTAATCGCCTGGAAAGGAAGAATCGTCGGGGTACGTGATGCATTTGTGATTGCATTCATTCTGGCGCTCATCGCGCTGGTTCTTCAGCAAATCTTTGTAGAAGATCGGAAATCGAATGGAAAAGCCGAAAAGAATCCAATCAAATTGTTTCGGGTGATGTCGCCAGCCTTTCGCAAACTGCTGGTCGCCGATATTCTGGTACGGTTCAGCGAACAAATTCCCTACGCGTTTATGGCTATCTGGGTCATTAACAATAACGGCATGTCTCCGGTGACGTTTGGGCTGTTAACTACGATTGAAATGATCACTGCTATGCTGGTCTATATCCCGGTAGCGTATCTGGCAGATCGAGGTTCAAAGAAGCCTTTTGTCACAATCACGTTTGCATTCTTCACACTGTTCCCATTGGTCCTGATGCTCTCGCATCACATCTGGATGTTCGTACTGGCATTTATCATCCGCGGGCTGAAGGAATTTGGCGAACCGACCCGAAAAGCCCTGATAATGGATCTGGCGCCCGAGGGACAAAAAGCCGCCATGTTTGGACTTTATTACCTGTTGAGAGATGTGGTGGTATCGATTGCCGCGTTCAGCGCTGGCTTCTTATGGAACATTTCACCCCAAGTCAATTTCCTCACTGCTTTCGGCTTTGGATGTATCGGAACCCTCTTTTTTGCCTTGTTTGGGCAGGATGTCGTTATTCGGAAACAGGAGACAATCTAATGAAATGGATTACACGAGCACATGTGCATGTTGATCGGGTTGCCTGTCCCTGGTTAATCAGACGATTTGTGGATAGTGATGCCGAATTTTTGTTTGCTGCTAAGAGCGAAGTGGAACGGATCGCGAAAGAGACTGGAGCCATTCCCTTTGACGTTGCAGGTGTGGAATTGGGACATGTGGAAGGTCGTTGCTCCTTTGAATCGATCATTCATAAGTATTCGCTGCAAGATCCTGCGCTGCTTCGAATGGCGAAGATCGTTCACAGTGCCGATGTTTCAGAAGATATCGATCGGGATCCCATCGCCCGCGGATTGGAAGCAATTGCGACCGGTTTTGGCTTGAGATATCCGGATGACACAACGAATCTGGAGTTCCAGTTTGAAGTATATGATGCCTTGTATGCGTGGTGTAAATTGCAAACCGCTAAATAAGAACAGGTCGAGACACCTATCCCTTTCAGGATGCAGTAGCATGGCTCTCATCATTCGAGCTGTTCGCGGTTCCTGTCTTGGGTGCGTTAAGCACACCTGATGCGTCTCCAGATGAAAAGAGGTGCGCTGAGGCGGGCTTGTCAGCCCGCTGAAACAGCGCACCTCATCCCCAGGGATAAATTGTGATTTTGAACAGAGTGAGTCGGGAATGATTATTCTGCGGCTGTCTTTTTGATCCGCCGTTTAATAAGGATATAAGGCAGCGACAGCATGTAACCGATCACCTGCCAGTTGAATAAAAATCCGATCATGGTTAATACTTCTTCCGGGTAGACCATCATCCGGGTTGACCATGATCCCATTAATGCGCCCTGGACCGTCATGAGGTCCCCATCCCTGCCAAATCCCTCCAGGGTCATCATGGCTGCGCCCTGTTCCGAAACGATATGAACACCTTTTTTCTCTTGATCTTCCATTTTGAATCAACCTCGATCCATTGTTAATCACCTGGAGCCGGGCAATCGTAAATTTTTCCCCGGCTCCATTTCCTATCCTTCAAGCATGGATTATTTCTTTTGCCCCTTTTTGGCGTCCTCGATGATCGCCAGGGCAACACTGCGCCCGTTAATCCCGGCAATCGAAGAGGTTGGATGCGTCCCCTGACCGCTCATGTATAGATGGGCAATCGGAGTGCGATTGTTTGCATATCCGACCATGGGACGCCAGGACAGTTGTTGACCCCAGCGGATGGATCCGTGCCCAAGGTCGCCATTGGTCATCCCGAATTTCTGTTCCAATTCCAATGGAGAATAACCGGCTCGTCCGACGACCAGTTGCTTAATGTTGGGCGCAAATTCAGCCAGTGAATCAACCCATTTGTCCAGCAATTCTTCTTTTCGCGATTCCCAGGAACCCTGCTTGAGTTTGCCCGGGGTGGGGAAAACGAACATGGTCAGCTCATGACAGCCGGCAGGAGAAAAGGAAGGGTCGACGACAGAACCAAACTAGCCGATGCTGCACGGCTTCTCTGGGATTTTGCCAATGGTGCTTTCGTAATAGGCTTTCTCTGCGTATTCAAAGGATGGAACGACCCCGATGAATCCGTGATATTTCTCTTCCGGCAATCCGAAGTCTGGCATACCAGATAATGCCAGGTTCAGGGTGACGCCCATGCATTCATAATCAATCCGGTTAACTTTCTGGATAAAGTTGGATTGAAGATGTTCTGTTCCCACCAGATCGAAGAATGTTTTTGCGGGTTCGAGGTGAGTAATGATGTTGTCAGCAGTGATTTCCTCACCAGAAGCCAGACGTACGCCGTAGGCTTTTCCATCCTTCACCAGGATTTTCACGACTTCAGCATTGGTTCGGATGGTCGCGCCATTTTCTGCAGCCACTTTTTGAAGCGCTTCGATGATGGTGTGAAGTCCGCCTTTTGCGAAGCCCCAGGGTGAGAATACCCGCCCGACGGTGAAGAAGAACGGCGCGCAGGCGGGACCCATGGTTGAACCTTCCATGAACGGTAAAAAGGCGGTTTTCACGTATTCATTTTCGAAGGTTTTATTCAGTTCCCCCTTGATTGTGCCGAAGAGCATGTCTCGCATCAACTCTTCCATTTCAGGCGTGGCTGACATACTGGCAACAAATTGTGAGAAAGGAACTGCGGGGTTCGCCAGCGCCATCCCCATAAATTGTCCCACCTTCAACCAGCGCTCCATGAACGGCTTGTAAGCAGCAGCGTCTTTTTTCGAAAACCGCCCAATTTCTTCAGCGGTTGCATCCAGATCATCGTAAAAACTGATGTATTTGCCATCCCCCAACAGCGAGGTAAGTTTTGGCTTGGCAGGAATAACTTCAATGCCATATTTGGTGATGCCAAAATCATGTTCCAACATATGATCCACCCAGTACTCGCCGGTTGCCGCTGGATGGATGATGTATCCCGGAATCATGTCCTTGCTCGAGATGGCGGCTCCGCCCACAAATTGGGTTTTTTCCAGAATGAGAGATTTCAGTCCGCCCAGTTTTCCGAGATAGGAAGCAGCCACCAGCGCCGGACTATTCGCTCCGATGATAATCACATCATAATCAGCCATTTTTTACGCTCCTTTAACCTTCTGAATTTTGGAACAGAGAATATCCAAATCCGTTGAATTCAGCATCGTTGAATTCAAATTCGACGTCCATTTATTCGGTTCCATGTACATGGCTGAAACACAAATATTATCGGAGGTTGTTATTTATAGTACAATCAACAAAAGAGCCTATTTGTTTAATATTAAACAAAGGATGCTTTATGACGAATATCCCCCCTTTTGAATTGCTGGACATCCGTGAGCAGAGATCACTGGATCTCTTATATGAAGCCTTTCTGGAATTGTTAAAAAGCAAACATTATAAACTGATCACCATCAAAGAAATAACGAATAAAGCCAGAATCAATCGGGCTACTTTTTACAATCATTTCAATAATTATCATGATTTCATCATTTATTGTACGCGGGAAGGCTTTCGCCGTGCGTTGGAAGCGACTTTTCCGTCATCGACATTTGAATATAACAAAAATAATTTTTACCTCCTTTTGTCCTGGGTATTGGATTTCATGTCCATTGAATACGACAAATGGCATTATCAGTGGGATGAGTTGTTATCTGAGAAGGGGTACCGAATTGAATTTTCTTTTTACCTGTCAAAATGGATCAATCCATCGGGGAAGTATCGTTCTACTTCAGTAACGGGTGATATACGCGCTTTGTCGGTCAGCGCTTCGTTCATTGGATTGGTGATGGTATGGTGCGATCATGGTAAGGTAGAAACCAAGGAAGAATTGATTCGTACGGTTATCGATACGTATGCAAATGGGCTGCCGGGGTTGGCGGACGAGTGAAGAAAATTGCTCATTCAATGGGAGACGGGCACGGATGTGAGAGGTGGTTCAGATGGGCGGCGTGTTCTACACTGCGTCTAAAAATATCAAAAAGGTGCGCTGAGGCGGGCTCGTCAGCCCGCTGAAACAGCGCACCCTTACGAATTTTGAAAGATTTAGTGGGTTATTCCGGCAGGTCGCGGAAGTCGTAAATGCCGTCCTGATGGCGCCAGGTCTTGCCGCAGGCGCCGCAGTGCAAATCCGCGGCGATGGCATCATCCAGGTCGGCACCGCAAACAGGGCAGCGGAAGAACATTCCGGGCAGTGCGGTGGGGGTTTCGCCCACCGCCTGGCAGCGCGCGAACACGCTGGGGCTGAACTGCCACCAGTCGCCGGTGAGCTGCGCCACTGAATCCATCGCCACCAGCAGCTTGAGGGGGAAGAAACGCTTGAAGAACCCCGAGCGGTAATGCGAAACGGTGAGCTGACGATCGAGCGCAAAACCGCTGTTGCGCAGCCAGGCGCGCACCGTGGCGGGGTGAAAGTCAAAATTGAGGGCTGCAAATTCCACCGGCTCAGGTGAGAAGGGCGACCAGCTCTGGCGTTTGAACGCGTAGCGCAGCATGGCTTTCAGATTTTGCTTGTTGGCAAATTCGAGAATGAAGATCGCGCCAGGCTGCAGAGCGCCGCGCACCTGATCCAGCGCCCGGCGGGGGTCCACCATGTGGTGCAGAGTGCGGATCATGGTGGCGCCGTCGAAGAGACCGGTGACGAACGGCAGGCGGTAGATATCGGCGGCAACGTACACGTAGCGGTCGGAATCGCCCAGACGCTGGCGCGCCTGTTCCAACTGGGTGCGCGAGTAGTCCACCAGCACCACACGTTCGAATCCGGCGTAACGCGGGGTATTGCGCCCGGCGCCCGCACCCAATTCCAGCATTAACTTGCCGGTGGGGGGCAGCAAACGGCGCAGCGCCACAGCTTCCACCGCGTCTTCATAGGCGCGTCCACCCTGATCCCAGAAACTGGTCTGGTAATCGGAGCCTTCGTAATTGCATACGGGGGGAGTATCGATTGTCATGAATCCTGCGAAGAGGTGAGGTTGTCGTCCATCCGTAGTGATGGACTTAAAATGAGCGCCCGGACAGGCTTACCGGCGGCACCCGGAGAGACCTCCTTACCGCTGCTTCCTCTCGGACCTGACGGGGTTCGGGGGATTCCGCCGCGCCGGACCCATCCGGACACTCGCTCCAAGGATACCCCAGGAACGGGGGTCTGTCAACGGTAGTGGGCGGCGCAACGGTTGACACCTGCCTTCTCTACATTATAATCACGATCCAGAGAAGCATAAGCAGGTGAAGTATGACAACAGATGAAATATTACTCGTGATGGCTTACCTCGGCGTGGTCGCCGGTGCAGTTTCGGGGGTGGTGGCAGCCCGCCGTAAAAACATGGATGTGATCGGCGCAGCCACGGTGGCATGCGTCACTGCGCTGGGCGGCGGCACGGTGCGCGACCTGATGCTGGGCAGATTTCCGGTTTTCTGGGTCAAAGAAGAGGGTTATGTGGTGGTCACGCTGCTGGTGGCGCTGATCACCTATTATTCCACCCGGCTGCTGGCGCTCACTTCACGATCCATCCTCATTCCCGATGCGCTTGGACTGGGCGTCTTTACGGTGTGGGGCACAGCATTTGG
>JBDKTF010000247.1:0-8988 GCA_039680295.1 Anaerolineaceae bacterium | reverse complement strand
ATTCTCGTGATATACGAAATTAATCTTGAATTTGTTCCAGACGATGGCAGTTTCTCTTTTGATAAATAATTCATAACTATTGATAATGTTCCGCAATAAAGGTAAATCATGATTTGCCAGTCCAAGGGCGACTCTTTTATTCTGTGGTTTAAAAGATTGGATTCTTCTCTTCAACATCTCTGGTTTGGTATCACCAGAGATTCTATGCAACTTATAAGCTAATCGATAAACACAAGATTCAAAGCTTACCCCAAAATAATCCGCTATTCGCAAAATATTCTCAAATTCGACATAACCATTTACAACATATCGATCCGAAATCTTTTTTAGCTCATCAATGGGCATCAAGAGAGCAGCTGCAAATTGATCTGCAAATTTTTCAATCTTATTTTTGTTTCCATTGATCGGACAAAAAATATTTGTTTTGTCCTTTATATGATGGGATATTTCATGGGCAGCGGTAAATCTTTGCCTTGCAACAGGTCGCTTCTGATTTATACCGACGATTGGAATATCATTTTCATCTTCAGGAACTATATAAATTCCTTCTAATTTGTCAAAATCTCTAAATTGATAAACTATATTAAATTCAGATAGTAACTTAAATGGATCAATTGGATATTCTATATCACCACCGTGATTAAAAACCTGAAGAACTTGTTGAGCAAGTTCTTCAGGTGAATAGAAATATCGAGAAAAATCAAATTTATTTAGCAATTTCATTTCTCATTTTTTTTAAATTCAATTTGTAGTCTACAAGGTTCTGAATTTCTTTTTTGTCATCTTCTGATAATTCAGAAAATCGCCGGGTAAAAACCTTGACATCTGAATCATTATCTACTCCATAAACTAACTCGTCTAGAGTCAGTCCATATAATTCAGAGAACTTCTTTAATTCTTCAGTTGAAACATTTCTCTGTCCTGCTTCGATGGCTGTTATGGCTGTACGATGCAACCCCATTTGTGTTGCAACATATTCCTGCGATAGGTTTAAATACTTCCTTGCCTTTTTAAGCTGATCATGAATCTTCTCCTTCATGTCCTTCCTCCTTGGTATATCTATTTTCATTATACTTCATCGTGTCTGATATTACAACACTAAATGTTGTATTTTATGACATAGCAAGGATAAGAAAGTAGATTATGTTACTTATTTACATTATCCTAGTAAAAGTGAGGTATGAATGAAGAAAATTTGTGAAATGTTCTGAACAGGTTAAATCGTTCCACAACCAATTATCTGAACTACATTGGAGCTGTTCATATTAAATTGATCCTATGCGATGTTAATTTTTACAAATCGATATCTAGAACAAATAAAAAAGGACGAGATCGCTCTCGTCCTTGCTTCCACTCTTTCAGGCTTGTTTGAAGCCCGGCACTTCCACCACCCTGCCCGCGCTGACCAGACGGTAGTACGGCAGCCAGACCACCCCAAACGCGTCTGTGAAGATGTCCTTTTTCATGGGTGTGATGGGTATTTCGGTGACATCATCCACCACCTTCGCCCAGCGGTCGTTTACCTCGGCAGCCAGCTCGGTCTTTTTCTTCTCCAGGTCTGCCAGTTGTTTATCGAAATCAGCAATGGCATCCTTTGATTCTTCCACATCCGCTTTGGCTTGAGAGGTGAGCCGCCGTTTGGTCAGGTTGGACGAGACACTGCGCTTACGCCCACCCAACATTCCAAAAATGGTATCTGCGGCTTTGCCAATTTCTTCCACACGGCGCTGCGAAAGCTCGGATTCATTTTGTTCCAACTCGCGTTCTTCCCGGCGCATCTTCTCTTTCAACGCTGTGATCTGTTTTTCCACCACAGCGGTGGCTTTGGCAACCTCGGCGTCGCGGGCTTCGCGCGCCGCTTCACTGCACAGATCCCGGAACGCCGCTGTGGAAACTTCCGGTCCTGCATAGACTTTGAGCGTCTCATTGGCGCGCACCTTCACCGTAGACGTGCGATACACCCAATCCTCAAAATCCTTCTGCATGGCTGCCATGGTTTTGCCATCTGACAGCGGGGATACCAGGCTGGCAAACCGCGCCTGGGGCGCCGGGGGCTGGCTCAACTGGCGCGAATCCACGCCCGCAAACCCATGTTCCTCCCAACGCACCCGCCCGCGCGGGTCAGCTTCCAACACCAATGCCGCCGTGGTCGTTTCATTGTCCAGATTGTATTTACGGTTGAGATAACGCACCTGCGACTGCGCCAGCAGCGCCGGGCGATAAATGATCCCTTCCTGCTTCGCCGCTGCATCCACGCTCACCTGAGCGGTTTGCAGCGCCTGGCTGAGGGTGACATCATTGGGCATGAAGTATTCTGCCGTACCCACCGGCAGCGCCGGGCGGGTCTCGGAGCCTTTTTCAAAGCCCGGTACCTCCGCTTGGGCAGGTTGGACAACCGGAGCCGCTGCGCTCGCTTTTGCACCCGTTGCAGCCGGCGCCGGGGCTGGCGCCGCAGCGGGCACTGCGGTCTGCGACCCCACCAGCACATTCAATGCCGGGATCTGGGCGCGCGTCAGCGGACCTGCCAGATAATTCAGCGTCCAGCGGGTTTGCATCAACCGAGGCTGCTTATCATGGACGTTGTTCACCAAAAAAACGCGCTTCCCCAGGCTGGAAATCAATTTGTCGATCGCGGCGCGGTCCATGCCGCCGACCGCGCTCTCCAGCCCATCCAGAAGCCGCTGTTTATCCTGATCGGTCTGGAGTTTACCGATCATCCAGGTTCCCGCGTTGGAAAGTCCCTTGTAATCGACATCCACCGGGTTCTGGGTCGCCAGCAGCATACCCACGCCAAATGCGCGCGCCTGCTTGAGCATGCGCAGCATAATAGTTTTGGACGGCGGGTTGCCCAGCGGCGGCAAATAGCCCATGATTTCATCGAAATAAACCAGTGCGCGCAGACCGGAGGTTCCTGTCTGCGTACGCATCCACGTTTCGACCGCCGAAAACAGCAGGGTCACAAAGAACATGCGCTCGGTTTCCGACAGGTGGGCAATATAGAAGATGGAATGGCGCGGCTTTCCATCCGCCGTATAGAGCATGTTGGCGGCGTCCAGCGGTTCGCCCTCCATCCAGGATTGGAAAGCGGGCGCTGCCAGAAAATTGTTCAGCAGCATCGCCAGTTCAAAACGGTCCTTGGGCGGAAAGAAATTATCCACCGGGAAAACGCCCAGTTTATCGAACGGAGGGGTCTGCGTCTGCATGATCAATTCAGACAGATCGAGGTCTTTGCCCTGACTCCAGGCGTTTTCAAAGATATTCGAAAGGAGGATATGCTCGCGCGAGCGCACCGGGTCGATATCCGTCAGACCGATCAAACCAAGCAGCGCGGTGACTGTGCTGGAAATGCGTTCACGCAGGATTTCGCGGTTGCCTTCCCAGGCAATGTTCGGCGCTTTCAACGACGCCAGAATGCTCACCGCCTTGCCTGCGTCGGACCCGGGGGTATAAATGGTGAAATTCACCGCCCCGCCCAGCGCGGCAATCCGCTCGGGGGTCATGCCCCAATCGCCAATCCCTTTCGACCACATGGCTGCGGTCTCCTGCGCCAGCTCGGCGGATGTTTTTCCTGCCCGACGGGCGGCATCTGGATCCACCCAGGGTTCAAAATCCTGCGGTTGTAACTTGGGGAAATGCAGCAGTAAATTGGTCAGATCACCCTTGGGGTCCACAATAATCGCAGGAATGCCCTGCAGCGCCGCTTCTTCCAGCAGCCCCACGCACAGACCGGTCTTGCCCGATCCGGTCATGCCCATCACCACGCCGTGCGTGGTCAGGTCAGCCGGATCATACATCAAAGGGTCGGCGGTTACTTTTCCCTGCGCGGGGTCGAAAATCCTTCCCAGGTAAAATTCTTTATCGCCCATGATCTATCTCCTCCAGTTTATGGCTCTGCAATCTGATCAATTCGTTCAAATTCTGCCAGGTACTGCGCTGCCAGCTGCGATTGGTGAATGATGATCACATTCTCATCGTTCTTCTGATCGGCGCTGGCAGTGTAATTATAGGAACCGGTCGCCACAATCTTTCCATCCACAATGATGGCTTTCATGTGCATCAGCCCATCTGAACGCCACACCTTCACATCCACGCCTGACTGCTGAAACCGCTCCAGATCAGACCCGGTGCTGTTGGCAGCCGTTTCACCATCCATCACCACCCGCACCTGCAAACCATTTTCAGCCTGTTCCACCAGCGCGTCTGCCAGCGGATTGCTCGTCCAGTTGTAGGCAAGCACCGTGATGCTCTGCGTGGCGCTGCGAATTAATTTCTCCAGATGGTCTGCCACCTGATCTTCCGGCGAGAAATATACTTCCACCTGTGTGCCGTCAGAAAGCGTGATTTCAGGATCGGGGGTGTCTGCCGGGCTGCCCGCGCCGAACTGATCCTGGGTGAACATCTCCTCGAATTCGGTCGTGTAATCCTGCGCGGCTTCACTCGAAACCAGGTGAATCAGGTCGTTTCGGTCCAACCGGGCGCCATTGGGCGTGTAATTCATTGAACCCGTCCATACCTCCTGTCCATCCACCACCATGAACTTGTTGTGCATCAGGCTTTCACGCCGGTCACCCAGCACCGGGATCTTCGCGTCCAGCAGCGACTGCACGGCATCGCTGTCGAGATTGTCGCTTTCCATCACCAGGCGCACCCGCACACCGCGGCGGTCTGCCGCCAGCAGCGCGTCGCTCACATCCTCCAGCGAAAGGTTATACACAGCAATATCCACCGACTGCTGCGCATCGTCAATGGCTTGCACCAGAAGCTGCTCGGGTTCGGCGCGCGAGCTGAGCGGGTTGACGAAACTCACAGATAGGGGCAGCCCCGGCGCGGGCAAATCTGCGGCAGCGGGTTCCGTTGGGGAGAACGTTTGAATGGAAGAGGGAGAAGAAGGGTCCGCCGGAGAGGATTCCACCACGGTACAACCGGCGAGCAAGATCAGGCATGAAAACATGCAGGCAGAGAGAAAAATGGAAGGCGTTTTCATACCCCGGATTATAGCATACGCGCACCCCAGAGGATTCTCCGGGGTGCGCGTGAAGTTGCGAAAAAGCGCAGATTAGGCGATTTCGACAACGCCGCCGGCGGCTTCGATTTTGCCCTTGGCATCGGCAGCAGCTTCTTTGGTCACTGCGGACAGGACCTTGGAGCCGGCAGTTTCTGCCATGGTCTTGGCTTCGACCAGACCCAGGTTGGTGAGCTGGCGGATGACTTTGATGACTTCGATTTTCTTGGGACCAGCGTCCTTGAGAACGACATCGAATTCAGTCTTTTCCTCAACGGCTTCAGCGGCAGCAGCAGGACCTGCGGCAGCGGCAACGGCAACAGGAGCGGCGGCGGAAACGCCCCACTTTTCTTCCAGAGCCTTCACCAGTTCAGCGGCTTCCAAAACGGTCAGCTCGCTCAGTTCAGCAACCAACTTTTCAAGATCAGCCATTTCAAACACTCCTTACAATGTTTCTTGTGAATTTTATTGTTTTAGAAATTCCTTCGCCGGTCATCCGGCGCCGGATGATGATTACGCGGCAACCGGTGAGGCGTCCTGTTCGGAGTGCGCCTTGATCACAGCAGCCATGGAACGAGCGGGTTCTGCCAGCGTGCGGACCAACTGGCTGGCGGGCGCCAGGAGGGTGCCCAACAGTTTCGCGCGCATAACGGGCAGTGGCGGCAAATCAGCAAGCGCCTTGATCTGCGCAACACTCACCAGTTCCTTACCCAAATACCCACCCTTCAGTGCGAAGACATCGGATTTCGAGGTCGTTTCTTTCAGCATTTTCGCCAATCCGGCGACGTCGTTGAAAGCAAAACCAACCAGCGAGGTCCCATCCATCAGTTTTTCGCTTTGAGGAATGCCCGCTTCCGCGAAGACTTTCCCCAGGAGGGTATTCTTGCAGACATGGATTTCACTTCCGGTTTCACGCACTTTCGCGCGCAATCCGTCGATATCACCCATTGTCATCTTCGAATATTCAAGGAAAAAGATTGCCTGGCTGTTATTCACCCATTTCTCGTATTCGGCAATCATTTCCGATTTTTGTTTCTTTGTAAAGGCCAAAGGTAATTCACCTCCTTCCTGGTCATAAAATAAAAGAGTCTTTGCCTGATATTCCTACCGGGCAAAGACTCTCCTCCCGCAGCGCGGGAACGCCAGTCATCTGGCTGAAAGCCTTCACCTCGGCAGGATATTGAGCCTTTCGGCACCGGCGGTCTTCAGTGAAGTCTGTTGAATTGTTAAGATCTGATTACTGCGCCTTGATATTCTGCGCCTGGTTTACATCCATCTTGACGCCAGGACCCATGGTGCTGGTGACCGTCATGTGGCGAATGTAAATGCCTTTTGCAGCGGCGGGGCGTGCCTTGCGCAGGGCTTCCATCAGTGCGGAAAAGTTCTCAAAGAGAGCATCTTCGCTGAAGGAAACTTTGCCCAGGGGCACGTGAATATTGGCGGTTTTGTCGAGGCGGAACTCAACACGACCCGCCTTGGCTTCCTTAATCACGCGGGGCAGATCTTCTGCGGGGCAAACCGTACCCGCTTTGGGGTTCGGCATCAAGCCGCGCGGACCGAGAACACGACCCAGACGCCCAGCCTTACCCATCATATCGGGAGTGGCAATGGCGACGTCGAAATCCGTCCAACCCGCCTGAATTTTATTGATCATTTCATCGCCGTCAGCGACATAGTCCGCGCCAGCTTCCTGAGCCTTGGTGGCGCCTTCGCCCTGAGCGAAGACCAACACACGCACGGTCTTGCCCAGACCATTCGGCAGCACAACCACATCGCGCACCTGTTGATCTGCCTGGCGGGGATCCAACCCCATGCGCAGGTGAAGTTCAACTGTGGCATCGAATTTGGTGGTGGAAGTATCTTTCACCAACGCCAGCGCTTCGCGAGGCTCGTAATTACGATTCTGGTCTACCTTTGCGCGAGCCTCATTGTATTTCTTTCCGTGTTTAGCCATGATTTACTCCTTTGTGGTTCAAGCGGATAATTGCTTATCCTCCCACAGGCTCTCAGTCGATTACCGTCAGACCCATATTGCGGGCAGTGCCTTCGATCTGGCGCATAGCGCCTTCGATGTCAATCGCGTTCATATCCTTCATCTTGGTTTCAGCAATTTCACGGACCTGAGCGCGGGTCACTTTGCCAACCTTTTCGCGGTTGGGTTGTGCTGAACCTTTGTCAACGCCAGCAGCTTTGCGCAGCATGACTGCCGCCGGTGAGGTCTTGAGCACAAATGTGAACGAGCCATCGGTATAGACGCTAATTTCAGCAGGAATAATTTCGCCCATACGGTTACTGGTACGCGCGTTGTATTCCTTGCAGAATGCCATAATGTTCAGACCGTGCCCGGCGAGGGCAGGACCAATAGGCGGCGCTGGATTGGCTTTACCAGCCACAATCTGTAAACGAACGATAGTTTTTAGTTTCTTGGTTGCCACAATAACATCTCCTTGGTGGTTCAAACGGGTGATTAAAGGGTCACCCTCCCACTTTTCAGAGCGCCAGAGATTGCGCTCTGTTTAAGCCTTTTCTACTTGCAAAAAGTCCAATTCCACGGGGGTTTCACGTCCAAAGAAATTAACCATGACGCGCACTTTCGAACGCTCCATGTCAATTTCAGAGACTGTCCCGCGGAAATCGTTGAAGGGACCATCCACAATGCGCACCCGCTCACCCATCTTGAATGTGACTTTAATGGTGGGCGCTTCAGCTTCCATGCGCTTGAGAATGGAAGAAACCTCTTCCGGGCGCAGTGCGGTGGGTGAATTGCCCATTCCCACAAAACCGGTCACACCAGGGGTGTTCCGCACCACGTACCACGACTCTTCGGTGAGGATCATGTTCACCAGCACATAGCCGGGAAAAACATGGCGCTCCACCGTGCGTCGTTTGCCATCCTTGACTTCGATCTCTTCTTGCGTTGGGATCACGACGTCAAAGATTTTGTCTTTCATCCCCATGGTATCGATGCGCTGTTCCAGATTATGGCGCACTTTATTCTCGTAGCCCGAGTAACAATGCACCACATACCAGGCGCGCTGATCGCTGGGGGGTTCATCGAAGAAACTGTCAGAGGAGGTCCCGGAAGCAACAGGGCTGACGGGTTCCTGTGACGCGTTCTGATCGTCTGCCGCAGATTCTTCTTCATCTGCCACAGGCATCATTTCGTCATCTTCGTGTCGTTCCTGCTCTTCTTGCATCGAAATAACCTCTTTTTACAAAATCACTTCCCTGCTGGGATCTTATGCAACCAGCAAGGTAACCAACTTGGAGAAGCCGAAGTCCAACATGCCCAGGAAGACAGCCATTGCCACCAAAACCAACAGCACAATTTTGGTCATGTTCCAGGCTTCTTTCGGGGTTGGCCAGGTCACTTTACGCAGCTCACCCATTGTCTCGCGGTACATACGGGTCAATTTACTGGGTTGACGTTTGTTTTCGGTTTTCTCAGCCACGGATCTCTCCTTAATTTACGGCTAAAACGCCGCCTCAAGGGCGGCGTTGCCCAAACGATCAGGCAGGCCAGGCAGGAATCGAACCCACAACCTTCTGTTTTGGAGACAGACGCTCTGCCAATTGAGCTACTGGCCTAATTCGGCTGCAGGACTTCCAAAAAATTCCCTCAGCCTGAAACCTTACTTCGTTTCGCGGTGCAGGGTGTGCTTGCGGCAGCGCGAGCAGTATTTTTGAAGTTCCATCCGCCCAGGATCATTACGGCGATTCTTCTGGGTGGTATAGTTGCGTTCTTTGCACTCAGTGCAAGCCAGGTTGATGACCGGGCGAATATCTTTCTTCTTCGAAGCCATAACTCTACCTGTTTTGTGGCTGCCCGCAGAGCAGGCAGCCACACCTTTCGTTCAATTAGTCCAGAATCTTGGTGATCACACCGGCGCCAACCGTCAGACCACCTTCGCGAATAGCAAACTTGGAACCCTGTTCCAACGCCACCGGCACGATCAGTTCCACCTGCAGGTTCACGTTGTCACCGG
>JBDKTF010000462.1:0-3655 GCA_039680295.1 Anaerolineaceae bacterium | reverse complement strand
CCAAGAATGATCGTGAGCATGCCGGAGAAAACCAGGAAGCCTGTCAAAGAGGAAATGAACAACACGGTGAACAAAGCCGACAATCCGACTGCCCACCATCCCAAACGCGTTTGGGGCATCCCCGTTAATTTTCCATGAGTTGTATCCATGATTCTCTCCTTTTTGTCGTCAAAATACAGGTCGGGCAGGAATTGCATTAAGGGCGGACACACTGGTCCGCCCCTGTTTGGATTGAAACAGCCGCGTTGGTACGATTATGCGAGGCGCTTCACGAAACAGCGGAAGCGTTTGTGCTGTCGTTTTTCAAAATACTTCCACATCACCTGAATGTCGTTGTTCGTTTCCAGGTTCAGGTTGGTATCCACATGCTGGATGCCGTTCTTTATGAACGTGTCGTAGATCTGCGCCATCGCCATGCTGTTCACACCCTTGCCGCGGTACTCATCCCGCACGCCGATCAGGTACAGGTCGGCGCAGTCGTTTTTCTTCATGGCGCGCAGGAAGTGAATGAAACCGAAGGGGAACAGATTGCCCCCGCACTTTTGCAGCGCCTTTGAAAAGGACGGGAAGGTGATGCCAAAAGCGACGACTCTGTCGTTTTCGTCCAGCACAATGGGAATGTATTCGGTATTGGCGAATCCAAAGTAGCTGTCGAGGTAGTTTTTTACCTGGGCTTCACTGAGCGGAACCGTGCCGTAAAGCTTTCGATAGGCTTCTTCCAGCACTTCAAAGATCTGCGGGGCGATTTTGAGGAGGTCTTTTTTGCCGCCTTTGAACATGTGCAGATGGTGCCGTTCGGCGACCACTTTGGCTACCCGTGCAAAGCGATCGTCGGACCGGTTGGTGAGGCTGATGTCGTATTCCAACCAATCCCACTCTTTGGTGTAGCCCAGTTCTTCCATCCGTTTGAGGTAGTAGGGGTGGTTGTAGTTGGTGGCGAGGGTGGCGATATCTTCAAACCCTTCCACCAGCATGCCTTCGCGGTCCAGGTCGGTAAACCCGAGCGGACCGTGAATACCCTCCATGCCCTGCTCTTTTGCCCACCCTTCCACTGCGCCCATCAGCGCCTGCGCCACTTCGGCGTCGTCGATAAAATCGAGCCAGCCGAAACGCATGAACTTCTCGCCCCATTTCTGCTCATGCCTGGGCACAAGCAGGGCAGCCACACGACCGACAATCCTGCCGTCACGGTACGCCAGCCAGTAGCGGGCTTTGGCGTCGGCGAAAGCGGGGTTCCTGTCTTTGCGCAGGGTATTCATTTCATCGACGAACAGGCTGGGAACGTAGTAGGGGTTGCCCTTGTAAAGGGTGTGGGGGAAGCGAATAAAGGTTTTGAGTTCGTTGTTGTTGGCGACTTCTCGAATGTCGACCGTCATATAAAGATTCCTCGTATGAAAAAGATAAATCATTATACAGCGCGGATGTGCGTTTGGCACAAAATCATCCTCCTAAAATTGTGAATGAGATCGAAAATAATCCGCGGATGAGATGGGAAAAACATGATGACCGGCTTGGATGCGCTGCTTCAGCGTGCTGGCGAGTGCGCTGTTTCAGCGCACTGACGAGTGCCATGGGCGCACTTAACGCATATAATTACAGAATGAACCGCTACAGATTGAGCATCACAACGCTTGCCCCTGACGATTGGCAGGAATATAAAAACATTCGGCTTGAATGCTTAAAACTCGAAGCCCAGGCGTTTCATTCCAGATATGAAGACAATCTGGAATACCCGGACGGTTATTGGAAAGACAAGCTGTGCGATCCAAATAAAATTTACCTGTTCGCACGATGGGATCATCAAATCATTGGGACGATCAACGCTGCTTTAAATGAAACAGGTGAAGATGCGTCAACCGCTGAAATCCATGGATTTTATGTCAACGCCGCCTATCGGGGCATGGGAATAGGAAAGCTGCTGATCGAAACGCTCATTGGAAAGATCAAAGAGACAGCAGAAATCAGCCGCATCCGGTTGTGGGTCAAGGAAACGCAGTTATCCGCCCGGCATGTGTATGAGTCGATGGGGTTCGTGTTGGTCGAAAGAGCCGGAGAGCATGCGCTCGTCATGGAAAAACAGCTCACGGATTGAAACACAGTCCACGGACTGGCTTGCGTTTCTACCGCAACGATTCAAAAAGGGATTTTGTTGAGCGGATTTGTGAACCTCATCAATGCATTTCGCAGACTCTTCGCGGCAGAACGATCTGTTCAGGCAGGTTCATGATGATCAACAATCATGGAGACAGCGATGTCTGAAAATCAATTTCGCGAAGTTTCGTATCCGTCGAGCCGGCAACTGACCTTTGACGTGGGGAAGATTGGTCGCGAAAAGCATCACGTCAGGGCGCTGCTTGAAGTGGATGTAACGGATGCCTGGAGAATTGTCCGCGAGAGCCGGGGGACGGGCAATAAAATCTCTTTCACCGCCTGGCTGCTCAAGGTGATCGCCGACTGCGTGGCGCTCCATCCGCAGGTTGCGGGTTTCAACCGCGCCAGACGCAATCGGGTTCTGGTGTTCGAGGATGTCGATGTGTCCATCGTCGTTGAAAAGGAAGTTAACGGCGCACGGGTGCCGCTGCCCTATGTGATCCGCAAGGCGGATCAAAAAACGCTGGCGCAAATTCAAGAGGAGATCGAAGCAGCGAAAGCCCAGTCTGTTGATGGGGATGGCAATTATGTGCTGGGCGAAGAAAAGGGCGCACTGGGGTTGAAACTGTTCACGCATCTGCCCCAATGGCTGCGGTTGGTTCTGTTCCGCGCCTTCGTGCTTGGCGATCCCAGACGGGTAAAAAGCATGATGGGAAACGTGATGGTCACCACGGTTGGCATGGTGGGGCACACGCAGGGGTGGATCATCCCCTCCACCATGCACACCCTCTGCCTGGCGTTTGGTTCACTGAACGAGCAGCCTGCCGTTCACCGCGGTGAAATCGAAAAAAGGCGAATTCTGCATCTGACGGTCCTGATCGACCATGATGTGGTCGACGGCATGCCCGCCGCCCGATTTATCGATGACCTTGTGGTGAAGCTGGAATCGGGGTTTGATTTGTGACCGGTGCAGCCTGCCTTTTATGATTCTTTAGAGCGCACGGCATGCATCTCTTCTTCCAGAACCCAGGTCGCGCCGCGATCAGCCGACACCTCGCCCAGCCACACGAATGAATTGGGGGTAATCTGGGTGAAGCTCCAGCGTTCGCGCCGGAGATAGTCCGTTCCGATCCCCTCCTGCACGATCCGGTCGGCAATTCTCCGCCCCAGCAGATTGGCGAACTCGCCGCTGGAAGGATGCATCCAGGTGATATGCCAGGCGTCCTGGATGCTGTCGTAACAGCGCAAGGTGGTGCCGTATTGGTGGGGTGCTGCGTCCAGCGCGTAGAGCACGTCCTGGATCCCGCGTCCGCCCAGGATCCAGTTGAAAACCCATATCGCTTTCCGCTTTGAACTGACCCTGCCTTTTTTGTATCCGATCACGTCCACGTCCCAGGCGCCGACGAATTGACCGTAGAGCATCAGTTTTTCAGCGAGTTCCAGATACGGACCCGAAGCGGGCAAAAGATCGAAAACATCTGGAGGATTCATGGCATTCCCTCGAATCGCGTTCAATTGATCCATTTGTTTTTGTGATTAATACCATTATACCGTGCCCATCAAG
>JBDKTF010000584.1:0-4969 GCA_039680295.1 Anaerolineaceae bacterium | reverse complement strand
CAATGTGAGCAGGCGGTTTATGATGCGCTGACGGCAGGCTACCGCTCGATCGACACCGCGGCAGCTTATATGAATGAAGAGGCGGTTGGGCGTGCCATCAAACGCAGCGGCGTGCCTCGTGAGGACCTGTTCATCACCACCAAGTTGTGGGTCCAGGATGCCAGTTACGAGAGCGCGAAGAAAGCCTTTACAAAATCTCTGAATAAATTACAGCTTGACTACCTTGACCTCTATCTCATCCATCAGCCGTTTGGCGATTATTACGGCGCGTGGCGCGCGATGGAAGAACTTTATCGTGAAGGCAAAATCCGCGCCATTGGCGTGAGCAACTTCATGTCCGATCGCCTGGTCGACTTGATCCTGCACAACGAAATAATTCCAGCCGTCAATCAGGTGGAAACCAACCCCTTCTGCCAGCAGGTGGAAAGCGCCAGACTGATGAAAGAATATGGTGTACAAATTGAATCCTGGGCGCCATTTGCCGAAGGCAGGAACAATCTGTTTCAGAATGACGTGCTGCTTTCTCTGGCAAAGAAATACAACCGGTCGGTGGCACAGATCATCCTTCGTTGGTTGACCCAGAGAGATGTCGTTGCCATTCCGAAATCTGTTCGCAAGGAAAGAATTATCGAAAACTTCAGTATTTTTGACTTTGATCTGGGTAGCGAGGATCTGGAAAAAATTGCCGCTCTGGATACCCAAGAGAGCTGTTTTCTTTCCCATCGAGACCCCGAGACCGTGAAAATGATCAGCAGCGTAAAGATTGACCGTTAATGATGATCAAACATTTGCTGGCGGAAATTCCAACAGGAATCACCGTTTACAGCATATGGGAAGACCAATTAATCAGTGAAATAGAGGAAAAATGAGAAAGTTATTTGCCTTATTCGTTTCGACCTTGATACTTTTAACCATAACTGCCTGCGGAAGCAGCAATAGCCCCACAGGGGGGGATCAGGTTGTTGAAACGCCAACAACCATTCCGGCAGAAATCGTTCGCACGCCAGATGCGCAGGAGAAGACGCTCGAAAACAGCAATACGCCAACGGCGGAATCGACCGTTTCGGCGGGCGAAGGGGAGCCGCAAACGAATTCGGACACGCCCAAAATTTTGATTGCGTATTTTTCGCACACCGGAAATACCCGTACGATTGCGGAGCAAATCCATGCCAATGTCAACAGCGACCTGTTTGAAATCGTAACGGTAAATCCGTACCCCGATGATTATGACACCCTCGTGGATCTGGCAAAGCAGGAACAAAACGAAAATGCGCGCCCGGCGCTTTCAACCCATGTTGAAGACATGGATTCGTATGATGTGATTTTCATCGGATATCCAAACTGGTGGGGAACGATGCCGATGCCGGTGTTCACCTTTCTGGAGGAATACAATTTTTCAGGAAAGACGATCATCCCGTTTTGCACCCATGCGGGCAGCGGTCTCGGGCACAGCGAAAGCGACATTGCCGGGCTCTTACCCGATGCGACCCTTCTGAAAGGTCTTGCGATTCGTGGATCCAGTGTGGATTCAGGGCAGGCGCAGCAGGATGTGACCGGTTGGTTGCGTGAGCTTGGATTTGTTGAGTGAGTCAATAAGCGGCTGTTTACAATCGGTTTAACTCCGTTTTCCAGGTGCTTGCACAATGTGTTAAGCACCTGGAAAAAGAAAATTGAAATCGCCGCGGTCAACGAGAAAGGATCTGAAGTCTTGAATAGAAAAATGCTCGTCAGGCTGGTCATTGATCTGGTCATGACCATCCTGATTCTCCTGGCATTTGCGTATCAACTGACGGGTAATACGGCGCACGAGCTGATTGGTATGGTCATCATTGCATTGTTCCTGACGCACAACCTGTTGAACCGGCAATGGTATCAAACCCTTCAAAAAGGAAAGCGCAGCTCCAAGAGGATCATGGGCAAGGTCGTCAATCTGCTTCTGCTCGCTGATATGGCGCTTCTGGCGGTCAGCAGCGTGATGATTTCGCGCGATCTGTTTGCTTTTCTTCAGATTCGTGGTGGATTTTTGGCACGGCAGATCCATACGCTGACATCCTATTGGGGTTTGATCCTTTTATCCATCCATCTGGGAATGCACTGGGGTATGGTTCAGAAAGTGACTGGCATTGCCAGCGCAAACCGTGCCCGTACCACGGCGTTTCGCATTCTGGCTTTATCGATTGCCGCCTTTGGCATCAAGGCTTCCTTCGATTTGGGCATTGGTTCCAAACTGACTTTGTATGATACGTTTGGCTATTGGGACTTTGAAGCATCCACCGCAGCTTTTTTTATTTCCTATTTATCGGTGATGGGCTTGTATGTCTGTGCGACCTATTACATGCTAAAGTGGATGGGACAGGTAGAAGCAGGGAGAAAATCCTCTGTAACCACAGGGGATGTGCATAAACAACAGTCTGAGAATATCCGCTGATGACATCAGGCTGGGATATTTCGGAATGACGGCGAAGAATGTCAATGTGAATAAAGGATCTGCACCCGTGCGTCAGAAACAAATTGAGCATCGTTGGCTGTGAATCAACTGACAGAAATTTCTTCAAGCCAGGTTATTAAAGATTAGGAGAACAAATGATGAACAAAACGGATGATTTAAGCAATAGTGTGATCTTTCCGAAAGGTGAGAAGGCTGCGAATGAACACTTTTTAGGTTCAGCCTGGGTTGAAACGCTGGTTTCTGATGACCGTACTTTCAACTGCTCGATCTGGAATGTAACCTTTGAACCAGGCGCCAGAAATAACTGGCATACACACCCGGGCGGACAGATGCTGCTGGTGACGGGTGGCAGGGGGTATTATCAGGAAGAAGGCATGCCAGCCCGGGAGCTTCATGCGGGGGATGTCGTCATGATCCAGCCAGATGTGAAGCACTGGCATGGCGCAGCGCCCGATAGCTGGTTTATACATCTTGCCATCTGCACGAACCCGCAAAAAGGCGGCGCTGAATGGCTGAATCCGGTAACGGATGAAGAATACAATAAATTGAAATAGTAGGGACGTTCATACGTCAAAGTGAATAACAGGTAAACATATATGAATTCAGAAACCCCCAAAATACTCATTGCATATTTTTCGCACTCCGGCAATACCCGGACGATTGCGGAAGAAATTCACAAAAAGGTCGGAGGCGATCTTTTTGAGATTGCGACGGTAAAACCGTACCCAAAGGAGTACAACACGGTTGTTGATATTGCGAAACGGGAACAAAACGCCAACAACCGCCCCGAACTGGCAGGAAAAGTGGAAAACATGGCGTCTTACGACATGGTTTTCATCGGTTATCCAAACTGGTGGGGGACCATGCCGATGGCGGTATTCCATTTCCTGGAGCAATACGATTTTTCAGGGAAAAAAATTCTGCCGTTTTGCACGCATGAAGGCAGCCGGCTTGGATACAGTGAAAAGGATATTGTTTCACTCTGTCCGGATGCATCTGTGATGAGCGGGTTGGCAGTCCGCGGCTCCCAGGTGAATTCTGCGCAGAATGATGTCGTCCAGTGGCTGCGTCAAACGGGACTTCGCGCCTGAAAAGGATAAACCGGCGCAAGAAGTTGATAGTAGACGGCGCATCGATTTTGATACGCCGTCTGTATTTTTAAAGGAGAATCATTTCAAAATACCCTTGACTTGGAGTTAGCTCCAGGGTTTACACTCATCTTTGGAGGTGAGTGATGAAAATTGCGGAAGTCAGTGAACGTTATGGTATTTCGACAGATACGCTTCGCTATTATGAACGGATTGGCTTGATTCCGCCCGTTAATCGAAATGAAAGCGGAATCAGGGAGTATGGCGAGACGGATGTGAATTGGGTTGGATTTATCAAATGCATGCGGTGCGCGGGACTTCCCATCGAAGAGTTGATCGAGTACGTTGGACTGGTTCAACAGGGCGATAAAACCATCGATGCCAGAAAAGAAATTCTGAATGAGCAGCGAAAACTGCTCAATATCAGAATGGAAGAAGCGAAAAAAACACTGGGTACTTTGGATTACAAGATCAGCATCTATGAAGATGTTCTTTTGAAAAAAGAAAAGGAAATATCGTAAGGAAAGAATCCCATGAAACGATTTATGTCCCGCCGTGAAGCACTGCATTGGATGGCGATGACCGCGGCTGCCTCTCTTGTCGCCTGTCAGAACATCCGTCACTCAACCATCGCAGGTGACCCGACAGAAGCCCCGTCGCGAATTCCATCGCAAACCGCCACTGAGATTCCTGATCCTACGGCAACCTCACAAACGGAAGATCAACAAAATAACAACACACAGGAAGGTATGAAGATGGCTACAGTATTTATGACAAAAGAAATCAGCGCGGATGGATTGATGAAGATCTATGAAACCCTCGACCGCCAACCCACAGGAAAAGTTGCTGTAAAAATATCCAGCGGTGAACCGGGCGGTCATCATTTTCTGTCAACCGATCTGATTTCACCATTGGTGCAAAATGTGAACGGCACGATTGTGGAATGCAATACGGCTTACGGCGGCGGGCGAGCAGACACTGCTTCGCACATGCAGGTGATGAAAGATCATGGCTTTGCTGGCATTGCGCCTGTCGATATCATGGATGCAGATGGGACGATGAGCCTGCCGATTGCCGGAGGTAAACACCTCAAAGAAGATGTGGTCGGCTCTCATTTCGCCGATTATGATTTTGTGGTCAACCTGGCGCATTTTAAGGGTCACGCCATGGGTGGCTTTGGCGGCGTCATCAAGAATATGTCCATTGGCATCGCATCATCGATGGGGAAAAGCCTGATCCACACCGCTGGCAAAGAAACGACCGGATTCGGTATGAACACCCCGCAGGATGATTTCCTTGAATCCATGGCGGAGGCTGCCAAAGGTGTGGCAGATTACATGGGTGAGAACATCCTGTATATCAATGTGATGAACAATCTGTCAGTGGATTGCGATTGTGACAGCCACCCAGCGGATCCGACCATGAAGGACAT
>JBDKTF010000214.1:0-2181 GCA_039680295.1 Anaerolineaceae bacterium | reverse complement strand
TTTTGGCTGGAGTTTGAACGGCAGGCGCAGCCTGTCGGAATTTTTCTTTAACAATTTATCGGCGGGAAAGCGCGTCAACGGTTTTGTGGATGTGCTTTTCTGCCCGCTTTACGTTCTGGAACTGGGATGGCTGCTGGTGGAAATGGCGGAGCGCCGCCTGAGCGGGTTGTATCACACCACCGGCAGCGAAGCGCTCAGCAAATACGATTTTGGCGTGGCGCTGGCGCAGCGCTTTGGGCTGGACGCCGGGCTGATTACGCCCATTTCGGTGCGCGACAGTGAATTGACGGCGCCGCGTTCGCCCAATCTCACGCTTTCCACGGCAAAACTGGCGGCTGCCCTGGGGCATACCCTGCCGGGTGCATCGGACGGGTTGGACCGCTTCGCTGCGGATTATCATGCCGGGTATGCCGAACGGCTGCGTACCATGGGCACGCCGTCTTGATCTGAATTTATCCTGATCCGAATCTGCTCCTCTCATTTTCTCCTGGAGGTAAGAATGGAAATTCGAATAGGTTCACACGTCCTCGGTGAAAACCATCCCACCTATTTCATTGCGGATATCGCCGCCAATCATGACGGCAGCCTGGAACGCGCCAAATACCTCATTCACCTGGCGAAACAGGCGGGCGCCGATGCGGCGAAATTTCAGAACTTCCGGGCGCCAAAAATCGTCTCGGAATATGGTTTTACGCACATGAACGCGCAGGTTTCGCATCAGGCGAAGTGGAAGAAATCGGTCACGGAAGTCTATACCGATGCGTCCATTCCCTTTGAATGGACGGCGGAACTGAAAACCACCTGCGATGAAGTGGGCATCGATTATTTCTCCTCGCCGTACGACTTCGAAGCCACCGATTATCTCGATCCGTATGTGCCTGCCTATAAGATCGGTTCGGGCGAAATCACCTGGCTGGAAGCGTTGGAGCACATGGCGAAAAAGGGAAAACCGGTGCTGCTGGCGACTGGCGCCGCACATCTGGGCGAGGTGCATCGCGCGGTGCATACCATTTTGAAATACAATTCACAGCTTGTGCTGATGCAGTGCAACACCAATTACACCGCCAGCCTGGAGAACTTCAAGTACATCAATCTGCGTGTGCTGGAAACCTACCATACGCTCTTCCCAGACCTGGTGCTTGGGCTGTCGGATCACACGCCCGGGCACGCCACCGTGTTGGGTGCAGTGGCATTGGGCGCACGCGTGGTGGAAAAGCATTTTACCGATGATAACCACCGCGTGGGTCCGGATCACGCCTTTGCCATGGACCCTGACTCCTGGCGGCTGATGGTGACAAATACCCGTCTGTTGGAACAGGCGTTGGGCACCACCGACAAGCATGTGATGGACAACGAACGTGACACTGTGATCGTGCAGCGGCGCTGCCTGCGCGCGGCGCGGGATTTGAAGGCTGGAGAAATGCTCACCCACGAAGACATCGATGTGCTGCGCCCTGCCACCCCTGGCGCAATTGAGCCGCAGCATATCTCCGAAGTGGTGGGTCTGCGCGCGTTGGAGGATATTCCGCAGGGCAAGGAATTGCGTTGGGGATTGTTGGGAGAATAAGTGCGCGTTTTGTATTTTACGCGGGACTACACCCCGCATGATCACCGTTTTCTATCGGCGCTGGCAGCCACTCCGCACGAGATCTACGCGCTGCGGTTGGAACGGCGCGGGATGCAGCGCGAAGACCGCCCGCTGCCGCCCCAGGTGACGCAAATTCCCTGGCGGGGCGGGCAGAAACCGGCGTGCTGGCGGGATTATCCTGCACTGCTGCGCGATCTGAATCGTGTGCTGCGCGAGGTGCAGCCGGATGTGATCCATGCGGGTCCGGTGCCGACGGTGGCGCTGCTGGCAGCGTTCAGCCGCCGCAGGTGCCCGTTGGTGAGCATGTCGTGGGGATCGGATCTCTTGATGGACACTGCGCGCAGCCGATGGGACCGCTGGTGCGCGCGCGCGGCGTTGCAGCGCTCCGGGGCGCTGCTGGCAGATTGCCAGGCTGTGGCAAATGCAGCGGCGGCATTGGGTTTTCCACGGGAACGCATGGTGCTCTTTCCATGGGGCGTGGACCTGACGCATTTCCACCCCGGTGCGGCTGATGATCTGCGCGAACGGCGCGGCTGGCAGGATGCTTTTGTGCTGCTCTCGGTACGCTCGTGGGAACCGATCTACGGTGTGGA
>JBDKTF010000392.1:0-2284 GCA_039680295.1 Anaerolineaceae bacterium | reverse complement strand
TGCTCATCCTTTTGCTTGTCACGCCTTTGCTGTCGCTGGCTGCGCGCTCCGTGGTGAAACTGGAACCCGCCCGCGGCGAGCGCGCGGCAGTTTCCACCGGGTTCACCCTGGAAAATTACCAGGAGCTGTTCAGTAACCGGCGCGGATCGCTGTTTTACGTCCCCCCCATCACCGCCATGCGCAATTCGCTGCAGTACGCCGCAACCACGGTGGGCATTTCACTCATTCTGGGGGTGCTGGCAGCATACGCATTGAACCGGCGCAGCCGCATCAACCGCGTGCTTGATCCGCTGCTCATGCTGCCCCTCGGAGCATCCGCGGTGACGCTCGGATTGGGTTTTATCGTTGTTTTTAACCGTCCGCCGATCGACCTGCGCAGTTTTCCCATGCTGGTGCCCATTGCACACAGTCTAGTGGCGCTGCCCTTCGTCGTGCGCGCCATCCAACCTGCGCTCAATTCCATTCCCTCCCAGATTCGCCAGGCGGGAGCAGTTCTGGGCGCATCGCCGCGCCGCGTTTGGGCAGAGATCGATCTGCCGCTGCTGCTCAAGCCGCTGCTGGCGGCTGCCACGTTTGCCTTCACCATCTCACTGGGAGAATTTGGCGCCACCTCGTTTCTGGCGCGCCCCGAAAATCCCACACTGCCGGTTGCTGTTTACCGCTTCCTTTCCCAACCGGGCGCGCTCAATTATGGACAGGGGCTTGCCATGGCAACGCTGCTGATGCTGATCTGCGGATTGGGGGTGTGGGCAATTGAATCAGGCGGTGAATTCGAAGGGAACAACCATGCTGCAAGTACGCGAAATCCATAAGGAATACGAAAGCAAGCCGCTGCTGCGCGGCGTCAGCCTGGAAGCCCATGAAGGTGAGACGATTTGCCTGCTGGGATCCTCCGGCAGCGGCAAATCCACCCTGCTGCGCATTATCGCCGGGTTGGAAACGCCCGATTCCGGAAGCATTTATTGGGACGACGCAGATCTGACGGATGTGCCTCCGCACCGCCGCAATTTTGGATTGATGTTTCAGGATTATGCCCTCTTCCCTCACCGCAATGTGGCGCAAAACGTGGCGTTTGGTTTGCGCATGCAGGGAACGCCCACCGAAGAAGTAAACCGTCAGGTGCACGCTGCGCTGGCGCAGGTCAACCTTGAAGGGTTCGAGCACCGCCGCGTGACCGATCTTTCGGGCGGAGAACAGCAGCGGGTGGCGTTGGCGCGCACTTTGGCGCCGCGTCCGCGCCTGATTATGCTGGATGAGCCGCTGGCGGCGCTCGACCGCGCGCTGCGCGAGCAACTGCTGGAAGAACTGCGCGGCATTCTGCGCCAGACCCGCATCCCAGCCGTGTACGTCACCCATGATCAGCAGGAGGCATTTGCACTGGCAGACCGCATTGTGCTGCTGCACGAGGGAAACATTGTTCAGAGCGGCGCGCCGGATGAAGTCTATGCCCGACCGGGGTCAACCTGGGTGGCGAACTTTTTAGGACTGACGAACCTGCTGGCAGGCAGCGTGCGCCAGGTTTCTCCACTGGAAGTCGAAACGCCCCTGGGGGTGTTCCATTCTGCCGACACGCCCACGGTCGCGCCTGGAAGCGAACTCACCCTGCTGCTGCGCCCCGGCGCGGCTCGCACGCTTCGTCCGGACGATCCATCCTTCAACCATCTGACGGCGCGCGTGGAAGATGCCGTTTTCCATGGTGAAAACTTTGCCCTGCGTTTATGCGCTGCCAACGGGCAGGAACTGCGCTTCACCTCTCCCATCCCTCTCCCCCTGGGTGAGGAAATTACGTTGTGGATCGACCCGCAGGATGTGCTGGCAATCAGGAAATGACAGGGAACGATTATGTCAGACGAAGTGACCATCATCAAACGCGACATCCAGGGCGAGGAGCGCTGGCGGTACAGCGGTATGATCCGCGAGCGTCATCCCAACCGGGTGGTGCTTGAAGCGCGTTTCAACCGTCCAGACACCATTTATCACGGCGTGTCTTATAAACAGGGCGACCGCTTTGTGGAAACGTTCTACACCGACCGCTGGTACAACATCATGCAAATGTTTGACCGCGACGACGGTTCCCTCAAGGGTTGGTACTGCAATATCACCCTGCCGACCGTGTTGACAGACACCACCGTGGAATACACCGATCTAGCGTTGGACCTGTTCGTGTTTCCAGACGGCAGGCAGCTCGTGCTAGACGAAGACGAGTTCGCCGCGCTCGCGCTCACGTCAGAACAGCGTCTGAAAGCCCGGGCGGCGCTGGTGGAACTGCAGCGCATCTTCGCCG
>JBDKTF010000326.1:0-3177 GCA_039680295.1 Anaerolineaceae bacterium | reverse complement strand
ATCCTGACCTTCCCAAATGGGTATAACACACTCGTTGGAGAAAAAGGGGTCACCTTATCAGGTGGGCAAAAACAACGTATCGCGATCGCCCGCACCCTGCTTAAGAATCCACGCATCCTGATCATGGACGATTCCACATCCGCCGTGGATACAGAAACAGAAGCAGCCATTCGCGGAGCGCTGGTGGAATTGATGACGAATCGCACTACATTCATCATCGCTCACCGCATCCAGAGCATCATGAATGCCGATTTGATTCTGGTCTTCGACAAAGGGCAGATCGTACAGCGCGGAAAACACGCTGATTTGATCCATCAGGATGGCATCTATCGCCGTATTTTTGATATTCAGACCCATATAGACGTTGCATTGGAAAAGGAAATTGCCAGTGTCGACACCCATTGAATTTGAAGAAGAAGATTTCGAGAGTAAACTCTCTCAAAAAACTTTCAGCCGCATTTTGCTGTTACTCAAACCCCACAAAATCTGGGTGTCGGGCTTTCTGCTTGCCATCGCGATTGTCGCCATGCTGGATGGTTATTTCACCTTTCTCAGCAAACAGATCATTGATCTGGGCATCATCGCGCATGACAAAGTTGCCCTCCACCGCGCCATCCTCACCTATGGATCGCTGATCCTTGTTCAGGCAAGTTTTGTGCTGTTTTTCATCTACCTGGTCAGCATTCTGGGTGAGCGGATACGCTACGATCTTCGCAGGCAGATTTTCGACCATCTCCAAAGGCTTTCATTGTCCTACTTCAGCCGTACCCCGGTGGGTTGGATCATGTCGCGCGTCACGTCAGACTCAGACCGCGTCGCAGAGCTGATGACCTGGGGTTTGCTGGATATTACTGCGTCGATCATCAGTATTGCCACCGCAGCCTACTTCATGATCACCATTCAATGGCGGCTGGCGCTCATCATCCTCGCGATCCTGCCAATCCTGTTGTTTGTTGCCATCAAATTCCGCCGTCTCATTTTGATTCAGTATCGCAAAGTTCGCAAAATCAATTCTAAAATAACCGGTTCCTTTAACGAAAATATCACCGGTGTTCGGGTTGTCAAAGCGCTGGGGCGAGAAGATGTGAATCTGGCAGAATTTAGCGAGCTGACCGGTCAGATGTACGGTGCGGGATATCGGGCTGCCTGGCTCTCCGCCCTCTTTCTTCCCACGGTTCAGGTAATCAGCGCTTTTGCGCTCGGTTGCGTGGTTTGGTTTGGCGGGCTGGAAGTAAAGACTGGATTGCTCACCATCGGTGGCATTCAGGCATTCGTTTCGTATATCACCTCGATCATGTGGCCAATCCAGGATATCGCCCGTGTATTCGCCGAGATGCAGCAGGCGGTTGCTTCTGCTGAACGGATTTTCTCGCTTGTCGACGCCGCACCAGAAGTAACAGATCGCCCCGATGCAGTCGACCCGGGCACGATGCATGGTGAAATCGTATTTGATCATGTAGATTTTTATTATGAAGATGAGAAACCCGTGCTCAATGATTTCTCGTTGAGTATAAAACCCGGTGAAACGATTGCACTGGTCGGACCAACGGGCGGCGGGAAGACGACAATCGTCAATCTGTTATGCCGTTTTTACGAACCCAAGCGGGGTAAAATCACCATAAACGGCACAGACTACACGCACTATACCCAGCACGCCATCCAATCGCGCATCGGGGTTGTGCTCCAGACACCGCACTTGTTCTCTGGTACCATCCTTGAAAACATTCGCTATGGAAAACTGGATGCCACAGAAGAAGAAATCGTCGCGGCAGCAAAACTGGCGGGCGCCCACGAATTTATCAGTGCCTTCGAGAAGGGTTACAACCAGGATGTTGGAGAAGGCGGTAATCTGCTTTCAGTCGGGCAAAAGCAATTAATCTCATTGGCTCGTGCAATTCTCGCCCGTCCAGAAATCTTCATTATGGATGAAGCCACATCCTCTGTGGATACCCTTACAGAAGCCCTGATTCAACGCGGCATGGAAACGCTGATGCAGGGGCGCACCAGTTTCATCATCGCCCACCGGCTATCCACAATCAAACGCGCAGATAAAATCCTGGTTATTGATGACGGACACATTGCAGAGCAAGGTACACACCAGGAATTATTAAAACTGCGCGGCAAATATTACAATCTGTACACTCAACAATTCCGCCACGAATTGGAACAAACTTACGATCCCTATGCTGAGATAAAAAATGTGGAGGCTTGAGCCTCCACATTTTTTTCTTATTCGTCATCCCCTTCAAGAGCTTCTTTAGCTTTCTTCGTCATTTTGCCGCGTTCTTCCGTATCGAGGATACGCTTGCGAATGCGGAATGCTATCGGTGTAACTTCAAGTAATTCATCTTCCGCCAGATATTCGATCGCTTCATCCAGACTCATCGTACGCGGTGTCTGAAGGCGAATTTCAATATCCTTGTTGGACGAGCGCATGTTGGTCAGGTGTTTCTTCTTGCACACATTCACCGCAATATCGCTGCTGTGCATGGTTTCACCAATGACCATTCCTTCATACACTTCCAAACCAGCCCCAATGAACAGCTGTCCTCGTTCTTCGGCATTTTTCAAACCATATGTGAGCGCCTGCCCCGTTTCCCACGCGACCAATGAATGTCCGGTACGGGAAATGATGGGTCCGGCAAAAGGTGCATATCCGTGGAAAATGGAGTTCATAATCCCCATACCGCGTGTAGCAGTGAGAAATTGGTAACGGAAGCCCAATAAACCGCGGGTAGGCGCCAGATAGGTCAGATGGACGCTTCCATCTGGTGCATTGGTCATATCCAGCATCTGCGCACGTCTGCCGCCCAGCAGTTCGACCACAGTGCCCACCGAATCAGCGGAGGTTTCGATATGAATTTCTTCAAACGGTTCCAGTGTCTCACCATTTGGACCCTGCTTATAAATCGCCTCTGGTCGTGAGACCTGGAATTCATAGCCTTCGCGGCGCATGGTTTCGATCAGGATTGCCAGGTGCAGCTCGCCGCGTCCGGAGACAAGGAAAGTATCGGGGCTTTCGGTCTCTGCCACCCGGAGTGCTACGTTATTGCGTAATTCCGCGAATAAACGTTCGCGCAGCTTACGAGATGTTCCCCACTTGCCTTCCCGTCCACTGAATGGAGATGTATTGACCCCGAAAGTCATTTGCACTGTCGGCTCTTCGACCAGAATTGG
>JBDKTF010000297.1:0-1931 GCA_039680295.1 Anaerolineaceae bacterium | reverse complement strand
AAATGACGGGCGGCAAGCCCTGGTAACTGGCAGGCGCCGGCAGCCATTCGCCCAGAACAATTCTCTTCATCAACAGATACAAGAGAGAATTCCCTTCCAATTGCAGCCCCGCACCTGCGTCGATGCTCGTTGGAAGCGGAGAAACCTTCGAAAGCCACAATCCCAATGCCAGTACCGGAATCGCCACCGCCAGCCCTGCCAACGGACCAGCAATGCCAATATCCAGCAGAATGCGGCGGTTTTTGACAGGTTCCTTCAGGTTGATAAACGCGCCCATCGTACCGAACTGGCTGAACGGCAGGGGAATGAAATAAGGCAGCGACACATGCACACCGTGAAAACGTCCGGCAAAATAGTGTCCGAATTCATGCGCTGATAGAATCGCCATCATGCTCAACGCAAAAGGCAGCCCATTCGGCAGATTGGCGAGGCTCACCCGCAGCAAATCCCCCAGGGTTGTCACCTCTGGACCTTTATATGCAAGCGTGGCGCCGGTCAACAGCACGCTCACAATCGTAAGTCCAAACAAGATCAAATTGATCCAGGCATTGGATTCTTTTGGCTTTGGAAGTCCGCGGATCAGGTAGACGGTCTGAATTCCTTTTTCCACTCGAAAGAGCGGGGTCAGGTCATAGGGCTTCAGCCAGGTGGTCAGCTGGTCATAGGCGGCTGCGCTGTCTTCGACCCGCAGCCTGCCGGAATAGCAGATGACGAAACCCTTTTTCGGGTCGCCCAGAATGTACGTATCCACGGCGAACACTCTGGCAACGATCTGATCCACCCCTGGAGGAAGCGTTTCAATTTCCATACGCACCTCACCATCGAACACCGCTCTTAAACACAAGGCGGGAATGGATGGGAGTCGAACCCACCACGGCTCGCAACGCGACCCGTCACCGGTTTTGAAGACCGGGGAGCCCACCGGGACCCCACCACTCCCGCATTAAGCATACCCCAGGTATGCCCGCTTTGCAAGCAAACATCAATCGATGTGCAATTCCATGCACAGCGCTTATAATTACTCCATTCTCTGGATGAGCATCTCATAATGTCATTTCGCAAACCGTTTTTATTGATTGCATTGATCTCTCTGCTGACCTCCGCCTTTCTTTCGAGCTGCGGCGTCAGCGCTGCTGCGGTGGAAACCCCCACCGCAGCTCCTGAACCAACGTTCACACCCATCCCCACCCTTACGCCGGTTCCTGATCAGGAACCTCCTGCCGCAGATACCTACACCCTTTCCGCCGCGCTCGATCTCTCTGCCCACACCGTCCAGGTGCAGGAAACCATTCGCTATACCAACCGTCAGACGGAAGCCTTGCCCGAACTGATGCTGGCTGCCGAAGCCAATGCGTATACCGGCGCCTTTCAGCTCAGCCAGCTCACCTGGCAGGACGGTCAGGCAGTGGAGAACATCGCCCTCGCCCGCAACCAGTTGAAAATTCCGTTGAAAGCGCCCCTGGCGCCCGGTGGAACGATTGAAATCCATGCAGCCTACCAGATCACACTGCCGCATCTGGTCTCCCCCGGCACCGATGTCCGCCCCACTCCCTTTGGTTATACCGAGAACCAGACCAATCTTGTAGATTGGATTCTCCTTGTTGCCCCCTATCAGACCGGAAAAGGCTGGCTGATTCACGAGCCTTCCATCTTTGGCGAACACCAGGTGTATTCCACTGCGGATTACACGGCTGACCTGACCGTTTCTCCCGCCGTGGAAGGGCTGGTTGTGGCTGCCAGCGCGCCCGAAACCAGAAATGGGGATGTGCGCCACTATGAACTGGCAAATGCCCGCAATTTTGCTCTCTCGGTCAGCAGCGAGTATCAGGTAAATACCCGTCAGGTGGGTGATGTGACCGTGCTGGGATACAACCTGCCGCTTTATCCCAATGCCGCCAAACAGGCGCTGGATGATACCGCCCGCGCGCTGG
>JBDKTF010000061.1:0-1792 GCA_039680295.1 Anaerolineaceae bacterium | reverse complement strand
GACGGCGTCCTTGAATTATGAGCGCGTGCTGGAAACGGCGTTGGATTTGAGCCTGACCGTTCTGGTCGAGTCAGATGAAGCCAACAGCCGCATGGTCAGCGCAGTGATGATCTTCGACGACGACCAGTTGATGGTGGCATCCGCGCGGCGCTTCACCCCGGCAGACATGCGTACCGTGCTGCCAGCCCGCGAAGGCATTCTGGCGCAAACCATTCAGAGCACCGAGCCGCAGTATTGCCAAAATCCAGCCGCCGATCCCGAATTAATGCAGATAGTTTCATTTCACAACTGCCCATCGCTGGTATGCCTGCCGCTGCGTCTGGGATTGAATGTCTACGGGGTATTGATTTTCGCCCACAGCGAAGCAAATTATTTCACCAGCCAGCGTGTGGACTTATTGAGGATCATCAGTCAGCAGGCAGTCCAGGCGATTCAAAACGCCCGCCTGTACCAGGACCTGGAAGCCGAAAAGCAGCGCATGATCGCCGCGCAGGAAGAGGCGCGCAATAAACTTGCGCGGGACCTACACGACGGTCCCACCCAGTCGGTCTCGGCAATCGCCATGCGTGTGAATTACACCCGCAAATTGATGGAAAAAGACGTTCACGCCGCGGCAGATGAACTGGTGAAAATCGAAGAACTGGCGCGCCGAACCACTAAGGAAATTCGCCTGATGCTGTTCACATTGCGCCCTCTGGTGCTAGAATCACAGGGTCTGATGGCGGCGCTTCAGGATATGGCAACCAAAATGCAGGAGACGTATGCTCAGACGGTGCAGATCGACGTGGACGAAGCCGTGGTGAATGAGCTGGAATTGAACAAGCAAACCATCGTCTTTTACATCTCAGAAGAGGCTGCCAATAATGCCCGCAAACACGCCGAAGCGCCTGTCATCTGGGTGCGGCTCAAATCCATTCCCCGCGAACCCAATATCGCCATGTTGGAAATTTCCGACAACGGGGTAGGGTTCGATGTGCAGGCGGTCAATTCCAATTACGACCGGCGCGGCAGTCTGGGAATGGTCAACCTGCGCGAACGTTCCGAGTTATTGAACGGGTTGTTGCACATCGAATCGGCGCCCGGCAGAGGAACGCGTGTGCAGGTCTTTATTCCGCTCAATGAGGAAGCTGCCGACCGGCTCCACCGCGCCGTGTAAAGCCTGCACCCATCCTGTACCATATCGTTTGGATTGGAGTTGCCCTCATGCCCATTGCAGCAGAACTTTATTACAGTTTTCATGAGGGGGGAGATCGAAATCGCCCACCGGTGATCTTGATTCACGGCGCGGGAGGTCAGCATCTGTCGTGGGCGCCCAATTTGCGCCGTCTGCCCGGTTATCGCGTTTACGCAGTGGACTTGAGCGGGCACGGGCGTTCGAGCGGACCCGGACGGCAGAGCGTTGCCAGTTATGCCCGCCAGATCAGCCTTTTCCTCGACAGTCTCGGAATCTATCAGGCAGTGTTTGTGGGTCACTCCATGGGCGGCGCGGTGGCGCTGACTCTGGCGCAAACCCAACCGGGCAGGGTGGTGGGGTTGGGGTTGATTTCCACCGGCGCCGTGCTGCCCATCCCGCCCCGTCTGCTGGATGACGCCGGAAACGCCACCACGCTGCCGCGCGCCATTCAGGGCATGCGGGACTGGTTGTTCGGCGCCAATGACACCTCTGAATTGGGAACCGCCGTGATCCGCCAGTTGAATCGGGTGCGTTCGAGCGTTTTCTACGGCGATTTACTGGCTTGCAACACCTTCGATCTGACGGCGGATGTGCACACCCTCGACTGCCCCGCGCTGA
>JBDKTF010000222.1:0-1659 GCA_039680295.1 Anaerolineaceae bacterium | reverse complement strand
TGGACATTGCCGCGCTCAAACTGGCATCGGAGCCCGAACGCTTTGACGTGATCATCACCACCAACCTGTTTGGCGACATCCTCTCCGACGAGGCGTCCACCTGGTGCGGCGGGATGGGGCTGGCGCCTTCGATCAACTGGGGCGAGAGCGTCGCGCTGGCGGAGCCGGTGCACGGCTCGGCGCCCGACATCGCCGGAAAAGGCATTGCCAACCCGATCGCCGCCATCCTGAGCGGGGCGCTGCTGGCGCGCTATGCTTTGGGAATGGACGAAGGCGCGCAGCGCATCGAGCGGGCGGTGCAGCGAACCCTTGAAGAAGACCTGCCATCGACGACGGTGGAGATCACCCGGTCGGTGTTGAATCATTTATGAAAGAGAGCGAACCAACATGATTGGCATTCTGGTTTCCCGCATCCGCGTGGAAGAAAAATGGATTTTCGAAAATCTGGAGCGGCGCGGCATCCCGTATGAACGGATCGATGACCGCCAGATCGGGCTCAACCTGGCAGACCCGGGGCAGTGGAATCGCTTTGACGTGGTCATTGAGCGCAGCATTTCGTATAAAAGCGGGCTGTATACCACCCGGGTGCTCAACGCCTGGGGAATCCCCACGGTGAACAGGGCAAGCGTGGCGGCGACCTGCGGCGACAAGCTGATGACCTCCGCCGCGCTGACGGAAGCGGGCGTGCCGCAGCCCCAGGTGTGGACGGCGTACACGGTCGAATCGGCGCTGGAAGTGATGGATTCCATTGGCTACCCGGTGGTGGTCAAACCGGTGATTGGTTCGTGGGGACGGCTGCTTTCCAAGATCAACGACCGCGAGGCGGCTGAGTCCATTCTGGAGCACAAGGAATCCATGGGATCCTTTCATTCGGTGTTTTACATCCAGGAATACATTCAGAAACCGGGGCGCGATATCCGTTCGTTTGTGATTGGCGACCAGACGGTGTGCGCCATTTACCGCAACTCTTCGCATTGGATCACCAACACCGCGCGGGGCGGGGCGGCGGAAATCTGCCCGGTGACGCCGGAGATACAGGAAATCAGTCTGCGGGCGGCGCAGGCGGTGGGCGGCGGGGTGCTGGCGGTGGATTTGCTGGAAGACCCCGACCGCGGACTGCTGGTCAACGAGGTCAACCATACCATGGAGTTCCATTCCACCGTCCCGCTCACCGGCGTCGACATCCCCGGCATGATCGTGGATTACGCCCTTTCGGCGGCGCGCGGGTAAATTCTTTAGATATCGATACCTTCATTTCTTTTGGATGGGACCAGGTGAAAGACTGCGTGGATGATGATTCGTGCAGCTTTCTACCATAAATGCAAAGGCGTCTTGTGTGGAGAGAACTCTGAGGAAGCTGTAGACCTAACCCCTAACCCCCTTCCCGGCACGGGAAGGGGAAAAACTGCCATCTCCCAATGGGAAAAAGGACACCTACGCCTCGATGGGGTTCGAACCCACGATAAAAAAACCGCCCGGTTTGAATTGAGCCCTGTAAACAAGACAGGAAAAGAAAGCACCTCATGCGAGAATAGAAGCAGGAGGTGCTTTTACAATGTTTGGGAAAAAGGGATGGTTCACTTTCGCAAGGAAATAAATCTTCTGGCAGTGCAGATGTGTTTGGAACAAAGCAAAACACACACTGAAACCGCTCGGGAA
>JBDKTF010000208.1:0-1506 GCA_039680295.1 Anaerolineaceae bacterium | reverse complement strand
GCCGTCTGATCATTTTCTGCGGCTCAAGCATGAACACAAATGAGGTGTGGTGATGAACGAATGTGAAAGATCAGATTGGTATGGCTATTCTTTACAATCAGATGGAGCGTGCCATTCGATCCAATATTGGATGGCTTCACAGGATTCCCGGGAAACCATTGAAGCGCAGCGCCGCCGGCGCGATTCCGGCGGTCCGCGGGGACGGGCGGAAATGCCCGGCAGACCTTCTTCCGGCGGCGGGGGAATGGGTTCATCCGGCGGGGGCGGCGGATTTTCGCGCATTCCGGGCGGCAGGCGCAGCGTACCGGTGGGCGTGGTCATTCTGATCCTGGTCTGCTATTTCGCCTATACCCTGCTGGCAGGCGGCGGTGATGACGGCAGTCAGACGACCGACCTGCCCACTATGCCGCAGGGAAACGAAGCCGAAGTGGTGCAGAACACCTCCACACCGCGCCCCACCCGCACCCCCGGTCTGGCGGCTTCCGGCTCCAAACAGACCTGGACGGTGATGCTCTATCAGGACGCTGATGACTCGGTTCTGGAGCAGGACATCTATATGGACCTGAATGAGGCTGAGCGAATTGGCTCCACCGATCAGGTCAATGTCGTTGCGCAGATCGACCGCTACGCCGGAGCCTACAGCGGCGACGGCGATTGGACCACCGCCCGCCGTTATTACCTCACCCAGGATGACGACCTGTTTCACCTCAACTCAGAAATGCTGGCAGATCTGGGCGAAGTGAGTATGGCGGACCCCCAGACTCTGATCGATTTTGCCACCTGGGCAATCGAAACTTATCCCGCCGATAAGTATGTGCTGATCCTTTCAGACCACGGCATGGGTTGGCCCGGCGGATGGAGCGATCCCAAACCCGCTGGAAAACGAAGCGTGGACAACGCCTTTTCCCAGGTGATTGAAGGGAACATGCTCTATACCAATGAACTGGACCAGGCGCTGGGCGAAATCCGTTCGCAGACCGGTCTGGACCACTTCGAATTGGTCGGTCTGGATGCCTGTCTGATGTCGCACATCGAAGTCCTGACCGCGCTCGAACCCCACACCCGTTATGTGGTCACCTCGCAGGAGACGGAACCGGCGTTGGGTTGGGCGTATACCGGTTTTCTGGAAGCGTTGGAAGCTGACCCCGGCATGGATGGGGCGGGTCTGGGGGAAGCGATTGTTTCAACCTACATTGACAAAGATGAACGCATCATCGACGACCAGGCGCGCGCGGATTTTCTGCGCCAGGGATCGCCCATGGGCGGTCTCTTTGGCGGTCCGGTGAATATCAGCCCGGCTACCTTAGCCAGCCAACTTTCCAAATCCATCACCCTGACCGCCGCAGACCTGGATGCATTGCCCGGATTGATGGATGCGGTCAACCAGCTTGCGTATGCCCTGCAGAAAGAAGATGCATCGACGGTGGCGCGCGCCCGCACCTATGCCCAGTCTTTCACCAGCATCTTCGGCGAAAATGTGCCGCCTTCCTATATTGATCTGGGGAA
>JBDKTF010000040.1:0-3422 GCA_039680295.1 Anaerolineaceae bacterium | reverse complement strand
AAGTAGCCCTGCGCGCCGCCCAGACCCACGCGAAAGCCGGTCACCACCTCGTCAAAGATGAGCAGCGCGCCAAATTCATCGCACAGCTCACGCACTTTCTGGTTGAAATCAAACGGCACAGGGCGCGTGCCCGATTCTGGTCCCAAAGGCTCGACAATCACCGCCGCGGTTCCACCCCGCAGCCGGTTGAACGCCAGATGACGCTTCAACGCCGCCAGACTGTTGGGGACGAATTCATCGGTGGAGGATGTCGCGCCGCGCGGAATGCCCGTCGATTCAAGCCGCCCCGTGCCCGGAACGTGCAAACCGTACACCATCGAATCGCTCCAGCCGTGATACGCGCCGCCGACCTTGATCACATACCGTTTCTTCGTGTATGCCCGCGCCGCGCGGATCGCCGCCATCACACTTTCGGTGCCGGAACCCAACATGCGGAACATTTCCACAGACGGCATGAACCGGTTGACGAGCTGCGCCAGTTTCAATTCATATTCGTGGAATAAACCGGTGACCGGACCGCAGGTCTCGAGCATCTCGAAGACCTTCTCGCGCACCGGCGCATAATTGCTGCCCAGCAGCGTGGGACCGCCCGCCTGCAGGAAGTCGATGTATCGATTCCCGTCGGCATCCCACAGATACGCGCCGTCTGTTTTTTCGATCGCCATGGGGAAGGGATAATTGAACGCCAGATTGTGCTGCACGCCGCCGGGGATGTATTTTTTGGCTTCATCCGACAGCGCTTTGGAGCGTTGGCAGTGATTCTCAAAATAAGCCAGAAACTCCTGCATCTTCTCGCGCCCGATCGGTCGCATCGGCTGGCTGATGAGTTGGTTCAGCCCGGCATAGATCTTATCGGTGTCGTGATACTCGCTGATTGCGTATTTTTGCTCGTCCATACTATTCTCCATCTGAATCCGCGGTCATTTGCTCAATGCGCTTCTGATCTTTGCGCAGGTGGGTGAAGGCGATCTCGCGCACCGGCACCGGGATCTTGCTGACCTTGCGTTCGCTGCAAATCGCCAGGAGGTATGCCAGGGCGCATTTTTCCAGAATTTCCACATTGTGAACCGCACGTTTCATATCGGTACCAAAGACCAGCGCGCCGTGGTTTTGCATCATGAAGGCGTTGTTGTGATTTTTCACGTGCTTCGCCACCGTGTTTTTGAGCATGCCGGTTCCCGAGGGCGCGTAGGGGATGATCTCCACACTTCGCCCCAGGAAGCGCGCCTGCTCGTCGAACAACGCCGGGATGGGCTTGTGGATCAACGTCAGTGCGCTGACGTAAACCTGATGGGTGTGGATGACGGCGTTCACATCTCCGCGCGTCTGATAGATCGCGCCGTGCATGGCGGATTCAACCGAAGGCTTGCGGCGCCCCTCGATGCTCTTCAGATCGAAATCCAGAATACAGATGTCGTCGGGGGTCATTTGCAGATAATCGAAGTCGGATGGCGTGATGGCGAAAGCGTTCTGCCCTGGAATGCGAATGGACAGATTTCCCCCGGTTGCCATCAGGAATCCTTTGTGGGTCAAACTCTGGGCGGTATCCACCACCTGCTGCTTATACGAGTCGAGCGATTCCATAGGCTGCTCCTTATAATCTAGACACTGTCAAGATTCTAGCGTATAATCTAGACAGCGTCAAGTTACAACCCTCAGGAAATTTATATGACCGAAAAGAATTATCACCACGGCGATTTGAAAAACGCGCTGATCCAGGCGGGGATCGAGATCCTCGCGGAAGAAGGCGTGGGCGGATTGAGCCTGCGCAAAGCGGCGCGCAGGGCGGGGGTCAGCCACGCGGCGCCCTACGCTCATTTTGCCGACAAGCAGACCCTGATCGCCGCCATCGCCTCGGATGGACACAAAAAGATCAACGCGCGGCTCGAAGAAGTGCTGGTGCGCCACGCCGAAGACCCCCTGAGGCAGTTCCTGGGCGCGGTGTGGGCGTATATGCAGTTCGGGTTGGACTCGCCCGCCCACTACAAGATCACCTTTTCAGGCGCGATCCAGGATGAGCACATTCACCCCGAATTCATGGAGTATTCGCAGCGCAACACACAGTTATTGAAAGCCATCGTCGAGCGCTGCCGCGCGGCGGGGATTCTGGACGCCAACGGCATGGACGCTGAATTGCAGGCTTATTCTGTGTGGGGGGTGATCCACGGGCTGGTGGCGTTGTGGATTCAGGGTCAACTGCCGGGGAATTTGATGAAGCGGGTCAAACCGGAAGAACTGGTCACCGCCACGCTTCAGCAGATGGTTCGCGTGCCCATCGATCCGGGGATGCTCAAGTAAACGGTTGCCGGAGAATAAATAACAAAAAAGCCCTGATTTTCAGGGGCTTTTTTTGTCCATCAAGGGCGTCTTTTCAGGCGAACGCAATTATACTCGGAGGCTTTTCTGAATCAGGGTGAATATCTGGATCGGCATTCACTTTTTTGAATCATTCCCGCGGTACAAAATGTGCCTTCCTCATATAAACGCGAAAGGCGATTCTCTTTGGAGAAGCTATAGTGGGCATTTACCACAAGGGCGGGATTTGGCGGATAAATCTCCAAAAGTTGATACTGTCGTTGAGACAAACTTCATGATATTGTAGTGTTACCCGCACATGTTTAATAAAAACGATTTCAGTATCTTTTAATCCTTTATAACCACAGCTGGTTGGACTTTTCTATTTTCTTTAGGAGATTTTTCAAGGATATATAAGGCATTTGCTACGCAATTATAGGAGTCATAATTCAAGTAAATATAAATTTTCTGCCCATTATATTGTTCAGTAATAAAGGATACTTTGTTGGCAGGTTTTTCAAGACTAAAAAGTGGAACCTTTTTTCCAACCCTATCTGGAAATGGCATTTGTAATGATGAATTGTGATCTAATGTGAATTTACAGCTTTCGCGCAAAATATCTTTCCAGGTGTTTATTTCTAAAATTTCTCCATTCGGCAATCTGAATAGAGAAGGCTTTTTACCTGCAATTTCGTCTAATTCTGCTAATGGAACAAATTTTCCTTGTTGTGTCTGTGTAGGCGCTTGCTGGTAAGCCCCATTGTTTGGAGAGCTTATAGTTAGTTCTACAACTTTTTTCTGTAAATTTGTAACGATGTTTTCGAGCTCGTCAACTCTTTGAGAAAGTACATCAATACTTTGTTCAATGGGCCAATATTTGGCTGCGTCCAAGTGCTGAACAAAATAAGCTGCACAATCCACAGGGTTATCAGATTCCAAATTTAGTGTTTTTGACGGCGAAAGATTTCCTGGTTGGAAATTATCAAAGTGTTCCCATATTTTTCCATCTGTTAGAAAAACATCATTGAGTCCAAAACTAAAGGCATAACTAACTAAAGTCAACACTAAATTTTTCTGGTCTAAACTTTTGTCTAAAGCCTTTGCTTCAACAATGATACGAGGTAAGG
>JBDKTF010000586.1:0-1780 GCA_039680295.1 Anaerolineaceae bacterium | reverse complement strand
TGATCTTCTTGGAATTGATCCAAAAGCCGATCACCTGATGCGGCTCTTCGAGCGAGAAAGACACGGTGATCACAACCGCATCATCGCCGGTGTATTTGGCGGTATAACTGACCACATACCCCTGGTCTTTAATCAAAGCCACGGTTTTCACCTCGCGGCTCACATACGTACCGATGCCGTTGTTCACTTTGGTGTGCAGGCTGGCAAACGCCTCTTCGGTAAGCGCTTTGGTCATATCAGGACCAAAATCTTTGGAAAAAGCGGTGAAATCATTTGCATCCAGTGCTGTGAGCAAATTATCTGTGATGGGTTCGCTGAAGCCAAGAACGGCGTCTTGATCAGCGCCGGTCAATTCCACGGGTTTCGCGCCGCAGGCTGCCAGAAGCAAGCCAACCAGAATGAGGGTTAAAACGAGAAGACCCAGTTTGTTCTTCATCATCTTTCTCCAGAGGTTAATCTTCCTTATTGTAATCGCGAATCGAATTTTGGGCGGGAATCACAGGGGTGTTGGTTGAAATTGAATCATATCGCGGCAGCGGATTGAATGGTCGCGCCTGATTCCCTCCCCCATAACTCCTTCCTTCCGGAATGTCCGCACCGGGCTTTGCGCCAGATCGGATATGGAAAAGGGTGCGCCGGGGCGCACCCTTTAAGGATTGGGAGAACGAAACCGTTCGTTTACTGCTGCGGCGGTTCAATCGTCTGATTCGAGGCGGGTCCGCCCGGCACGCCTTCGGGGATGACGATCCAGAGGATGATGTAAAGCAGCAGACCGGTCCCGGCGAAGACAAATATGAGCGCGAAGAGCAGCCGCACAATGGTGGGATCGATGTTAAGATATTCACCCAAACCGCCGCACACACCGGCGATCATTCGATTCGAGACACTGCGAGTTAATTTCTTTTCCATATCAGCACTCCTTTATTTATGCTTCATATACGTATACGCGCGACCGTTTCAAAAGTTGCATAATTCGCGGGTATGCTACAATGGAGCTGACCATTCACCCGGCAGGATATCGGGACAGCATACGCTGCCGGAAGTCTCCGGGACGCTACGCGCACGGAACAATCGCTCATCCAAGTCAGACAGGCAGACCATGATCAAACAGCTCTTCTCGAAGTCGCAATCGAAGTTTGACTGGGGAGAAGAACTCCGCGGGATGGTATCGCTGCTGCTGTTTCTGGGGGCAACGGCATTCCTTTTGCAGAGCGTGTCGCTGGCGGTGATGATCGTCGCCAGTCTGGGTTTTCACGAATTGGGACATATTCTGGCGCTCGCGGTCCGGCGCATTCCCTGGAAACTGCGCTTTGGACTGGCAGGCGCATGGACCGAATCACCCAAAGAGATCCGCGCCGGGTTGAGCAATTACACCAATTCGCTCATCCATCTGGCGGGACCCCTGTTCAGTCTGTTGTACGCCTTACTGGCGATGCTCGTTCACCGCTTCTGGCTGCCAGATCAACCCCAGCTCATGCAGCTCGCCAACCTGAACGCCCAACTGGCGCTGTTCAACCTGCTGCCCCTGGGTGAAGCCAGCGACGGCGGGAAATTTCTGCACAAGGCGTTCGCATCGCTGAACGAGAAAGACGACCGGCGGCTGATGCTCCTGACAATCAGTTGGGGCTTGGGAGTGGTTTGCGGCACCCTTTTTGTCGGCTTTCGCCAGCACGGCGCAACCATCATCACGCCCATTCTGGTGGGATATGTGCTGATGGTCATCTGGCTCTTCGTGGGAATGCTGGTGGAGAAAAGAGAAGACAACCCGGCTGACGCGTCG
>JBDKTF010000402.1:0-2183 GCA_039680295.1 Anaerolineaceae bacterium | reverse complement strand
CCTCGGTGCAGCCGATTTTGAAAGCAGCATTAAACAATGGCGCGAGCGTTGCCCGGATGGTTCTGCCACCGGAACCTTCGGCAGAATTTCAGTCGGATATGCCGGATCGGGTGGGCGCGGGGGCGGCAAGCGAGATGTATGCCGGGTTGGATGAGCCATTGTTGGAAATCTCACGCCAACATTCGCACATCATCCTGACCAACCTGCGGCGCGGGCGCAGTTTGAATTTACCATCCGGAACCCCCACACCGACTTCGCTGATTGCGGTGGAGATGCGGCACGAAAATCGCTTCTATGGAACACTCTGGGTGGGTTATGACCAACAGCGCAGCTTCGACGAAGAGGAAAGCCGTTTTGTCAGCATGTTGGCGAGTGAAGGCGCTCTGGCGGTTGCGAATGCCCGCCTTTATACCAGCGCTGAAGTCGGACGGCAGCGGGTGGAAGCCATTCTTAATTCCACGCCTGAACCGGTGCTGGTAACAGACCGGCAGGGACGTCTGCTGCTGTACAACCCGGCGGCGATGAACGTAACTGGCTTGGCAGAAAAGATGGTCATCGGTCAACCCATTGAAACGGTGATCTCGCAGCCGGAGCTAAATCAGCTCTTCACCCAGACGAGAGAGACGCACGCATCCCGTGAAATTACCCTGGCAAACGGCAAGGTGTATTATGCGGTTGTCTCTTCCGTGGTCGTGGAAAATCAGGCGGTTGGGAAGGTCTGTATTCTACGCGACATCACGCATTTCAAAGAGTTGGATGCGATGAAGTCTGACTTTGTCTCGACGGTAAGCCACGATTTACGCTCTCCGCTGACACTGGTGCGTGGGTACACCACGATGCTGCAAATGGTGGGCGATTTGAGCGAGCAGCAAAAGACGTATGTTCAGAAGATTATGACCGGGGTGGAGAATATGACCCGGTTGGTGAATAACCTGCTGGATTTGGGCAGAATCGAAGCGGGTGTGGGACTGCAAGTGGAAAAAGTGCAAATCAACGATCTGATGGAACGGGTATTCAGCGGTTTGCAGATGCAGGCGTCTCAAAAGCAGATCCAGATCTCTCTGGAGCCCCCCAGCGAAGATCACCCCGTCGTGGAAGCCGATCCTGCGCTTTTGCAACAGGCATTAACCAATCTGGTGGAAAATGCCGTCAAGTATACGCCGCAAGGCGGGCAAATCCATATTCGAGCGGTGATGAAACCTCAGACCGTGGAATTTTTGGTACGTGATACGGGAATTGGCATCGCGCCGATTGACCAACCCCGGTTGTTTGAAAAGTTTTATCGGGCGGCGCAACGCGAAGCCTATTCACAACGCGGCACCGGGTTGGGATTGGCAATTGTTAAATCGATTGCAGAACGCCATGGCGGGAAGGTTTGGCTGGACAGCCAACTGGGAAAGGGAAGCAACTTCCATCTGGAGATTCCTTTGATTTCACCCCCTGCCAAGAAAGCTTGAATCAACAAAAAACCGCAAGAGGAAACTCCCGCGGTTTTTTTTATGTTCACAGGAAGATTATTCGCTTCCCAGGCAGGCGAGGGCGATGGTTTGAAATCCCAGGGCGGCGGTGAACAATTCATCCACCGAGACCCACTCATCCACAATGTGCGCCTGCGCCAGTGTGGCGGGTCCGTAGATGAAACTTGGGATTCCGAACATTCCGGCGCTGGCAGATGCATTGGTGCCGGCAGGAACGCCAAAAGGATCGGCAGGCAAACCTGCATGGGCAAGCGCTTTCAGGATGCGCTCCTGGTATGGGTTGTCGGGATTGTTTTTCCAACCGGGGATGAAATCATCGGTTTCAAGGAGCACGCCGGTGTAGCAGGGCTGAGTCATGTGATCCAGCGCGACTTCAACCCCTTCCAACCCGGAAAGGGCATGATCGATCCTGGCGAACATCGTCTGTGCTGTATCGCCGGGGATGGTTCGCCCGACCATGCGTGCCGAACAGCCGTGCGGGACAAAAGCTGTTCCGGGAAGCGGTTCTGAGATCATTTCGGTCAGTTCCAGAATGCCCGAACCAACGAGCGGGTCATGACCGAGGGGCATCGCGCGCAGGCGTTGGACGACTTCCATCATCTTGTAGACGGCATTGACGCCGTTTTCCGGGTGAGAGGTGTGCGCAGCGCGACCATGTGCCTTGAGCGCGAGCGTCAGGCGACCTTTTTGCGCCACGCCCAATCG
>JBDKTF010000400.1:0-1880 GCA_039680295.1 Anaerolineaceae bacterium | reverse complement strand
GATAAGCGCGATCAATATCATCCAGAATGCTGGATGAAGTCAGCATCACCACCGGAATATCCCGTGTGAAGGGATTGGTTTTGATACGTTCCAACACATCCAATCCATCCATACGCGGTAATTTAATGTCCAGCCAGATCACCCGCGGACGCGCCAATGGAGACTGGTCCAACCTCAATTCCTTACCATACAGGTATTCCAACACTTCCACACCGTCTCGTGCTACCTGAATTCGACGTTGATTTTTAATGCTCTTCAATGCGTGCAAGGTCAGTTCCAGATCTGTTGGATTATCTTCTGCCAGTAAAAGGTCTACCGCTTCAACCATCCTTCAAAGTCTCCTGATCATTTAAGGTAAAGCAGAATGTCGCGCCCTCGTTCACCGCACCTTGCGCCCAAACTTCACCATGATGGCGGCGCACAATCCGCTGAACAATTGCCAGCCCCACGCCGGTGCCTTCATAATCTTCGACCCGATGCAAACGTTGAAAAACGCCAAAAATTTTGGGCGCATACTGCATGTCAAAACCAACACCGTTATCTTTAACAAAATAAATATTGCGATGATCTTCGTGCAGCGCACCCACATCCACCACAGCGTGTTCCGTTTTACGGGTGAACTTGATGGCATTCGAAATCAGATTGACATACACCTGCTTCAACAAAATGGGGTCGGCTTCGCACTCAGGCATGTCTTCCACATGAATTTCGATCTCACGCCCGGAAAGATCGGTGGCAAGTACCTCCAGCGCCTGTTGGACCAAATCAGATGGTTGCACCCTCTGTTCGGAAAGGGGTTGGCGGCTGAGACGTGAAAACGCCAGCAAGTCATCGATCAACTGCGACATACTGACCGTGTTTTGGCGCACCAGATCGAGGTAATGACGCGCCTCTTCATCCAATTGGTCTGCATATTCTTCCATCAAAATGCGGGAAAAGCCATCCATGGCGCGCAGAGGTGCGCGTAAATCATGCGATACAGAATAGGAAAAAGCCTCCAGTTCCTTATTGGCGGCTTCAAGCTGGGTCGTTCGCGCCAGCACGCGCGCCTCCAATTCTTCATTCAAGCGGCGAATACTATCCTCTGCCTGTTTTTGCGCCGTAATATCCTGTAAGATGCAGTGAGCCAGAATAAACTGTCCCTGTGCATCGAAGGTGGCGCGTCCATGTAAAATCACATAAACCAGCCGACCTGACTCAGACGGCATGCGCAATTCGATGCTGCGGACAAAACCGGCGTTTTTCAATATTTTAAACTGCCGGGTAAACAGACCGCGATCCTCTTTTGCCAGCCAGTTGGAAAACGCCGATCCGATGACCTGCGATTTATCCGGGATCTGCATCCAATCCAGCCACGCCTGGTTCACATCCAGAAGATGCCCTTCAGCGTCCAGCGTTTGGTAACGCACGGGAGTCTGCTCAGAAAACATGTGGAAGCGTTGTTCGCTTTCCCGCAGATCTTCCTCCATCCGCTCTTGTTCCGTGACGTCCTGCATCACCACTTGATAGTATTTTCGATTTTCATAAACCATCTGTGAGATGCTGCCAACCACCGGAAACGATTTTCCATCGCTGCCAATGCAGTGCGCTTCAAAGGATTCGCTCGAATTTTCATCCGCTCGATCCAGCAAATCTCGAATTGAGCCGCATCCCCCGAGATCCACCAGGTCTGCCATACGCAGTTCCGTCAAGCGGGACAGGGTCAGGTTTAACTTACGGGCAGCACCCTCGTTCGCGTCCAAAATGTTCCCAGCCTCATCCAGTAAAAAAATCAGCGCGTTGGTTGTTTGGAGTAAATTTTGAAACCGCGGCGCAAGCATATCATCACGCAGATTGGATTGTGAAACTGGCTGCTGCTCGGAACGCCAGTACAACACAAT
>JBDKTF010000610.1:0-4700 GCA_039680295.1 Anaerolineaceae bacterium | reverse complement strand
TTAAGCTTTTCTCCGCCCCCATCCAAAAGCAAGGGCGAGGCAAAAGGAGACTTCACCGCAATGCGCTCCACTTTTTGCCTCGCCCCGACAGCTCCCATTCGTGAATTAAAAGAGTTGGGTTTCGGGCATTCGCCCTCAACCCAACCTACAGTTTTTGCTTTTTATAATTCGCGTTCTTTCGCGTCTTTATCTTCGCGTCCCTTCGCGGTTAAGTTTTTCTCCGCCCCCATCCAAAAGCAAGGGCGAGGCAAAAGCAGGCTTCACCGCAATGCGCTCCTCTTTTTGCCTCGCCCCGACGCAAGCACTTTCGTAAACAGCCCAATCAGACGGGGCTCTTCAGCTCAGCTCCAGACGATCATGTTGAACACCGCTCCAAAATGCCAACAGCAGCAGACAAAAGGCAGCCGCCATAATCGCGAGAATCACCCCGGTTTCATCAACGCCAAAGAAATAACCCAATACGGCTACCCCTGGGAAAAGCGCCAGCCAGGCAGCACAGCAGGCAGCAAATATCCACTGCCAGCCCCTGCCAAGGAGCTGGTTCAAACCGGATACCGGTTTGGGGCTGGTTTCAACCGGTACCCGGGTGGCGGCGAAGCCGATCAAGAAGCCCAGAATGGGTGGAAAGATACCCCCGCCGAAAAGAAGCATCGGGATCGAGAGCAGCATCATTCCCTGACCGGATAATCGGTGACGGGCAAAAAATACGCTCCATCCGGTAAATAAAAGCGAAAAAAGCACTGTCAATATACCGGTCAGAAGCAAATTCGGCAGGAGGGTCATGGCTGGTTCGCCATTCAGGCTATGGAAAAAAGCAGAGTCTGGCCATGATTGGATCATCAACCCATTGGGTATCACACTCCCCTGTAAAATCTCGCCAATACCATGCTCCACGCCCGCCAATCCCATCCAGACTCCCATCACCGCAACCATGAGGCGAATCGCACTTTTCATCCCAGGTTCCTTTCAGCATCTGCCTGCGGGAGAGAAAAGTCGAACAAACCGGGAAGGCTGCGCGCCCAACCCCGAATTTCCTCCCAATCGCGGACATCACTGGCAGGGGTTTGCTTGAGAGCCGGAAGCAGGTTATATGGAAAGCGCAGTCGGGCTGGGTCGAATCTACCCCCAACCAGTTGGACGCTGATCGGATTCAGCCAGGGATAGCGCGCCAGTTCCGTTTCCAGATTCTTGCGGACCTCCGGCATTTCATTTTCAGCATCCACACCAAAAGGACCGCCCGCAAAAACCGCAACCGGCATGGCACAGAGACGCTTCTGGTTTCGAGAGAGAAAGTGCAGCGCATCTTTATGCAGGTGGAACATGTAAAGCGGGGCGCCCAACACAACCGCCCGATACCCCGTCAGATCGTTCACTGACCGGCAGGATCGGATATCCACATCCAATCCCATTTCATGCAGTTCATCGGCAATAAACTCAGCAATTTCCTGTGTGGACCCGCTCATGGTGGCATAGGTGATCAAAATTTTATGGTCGTTCATTTCAAATCCTTTTTATCATCACGAATATGGTTACAAATCTATCCTATTCCTTTTGATATTTGAAAGCACCTATCCAAAGTTAGATTCATGGTTATATTGTTTATACAGGGCGATGTAAAATAATATCAACCCATGGAAACACATCCAACCTCGCTCATTCTGACCAAACTGCGCGCCCCGGCTGTACGCTCACGAGCGATCCTGCGCATACGCCTGCTCCAAAAGATGGCATTGGGAGCCGATACAGATCTCGTATTGATCAGCGCGCCAGCAGGGTATGGAAAAACCACTCTTCTGGTGGAATGGACCCAACAGCTCAAGCAGACAGGCATCAGCGCGGCATGGTACTCGTTGGATGAGAGCGACAACAACCCGATCGTGTTTGGCTCCTATCTTGTGACCGGTCTTCTTCAACTTCCTGGCTCAGACAGCGGGTTGGATCAGATCCTTCAGACTTTGCGCTCCTCGCCGGAGATTGATCTGATGAAGATACTCCCGGCGATCGTGAATGCAATCTTTATCAAAGAATGTGAAATTGTACTGGTATTGGATGATTATCACCTGATCCAATCGCCGGTCATTCATCAAGCGGTTGAGTTTCTGATCACCCATCGACCTGATAATTTTCATCTTGCGATCGGCAGCCGGGTCAACCCACTCCTGCCACTTGCCCGCTGGCGCGCCAGAGGTCGTTTGATCGAGTTTCACACCGCCGACCTGCGCTTTACCGAAGATGAAACCATGCAGTTTTTGCACGAAACCATGTGTCTCGATGTCCCCGCTGAACTATCCAACCGGCTTTCAAATCGTGTGGAAGGTTGGGCAGCCGGACTGCAGCTTGCAGCTCTCTCCTTGCCCGGTCAAATCGACCCATCAGGTTTGATTGCATCATTCACGGGTGGACACAAACGTCTGGCGGAGTATTTGCTGGAAGAGGTTGTTAATGGGCTGACTGAATCTCTACAATCATTTCTCCTCTACTCGTCAATCCTTGAACGTATGTCAGCGCCTGTATGCGATTCAATCCTGGGAATAGAGAACAGCGCTGTTTTGCTCAAGCAGCTCGAAGAGTCAAACCTTTTTGTCACTGCGCTTGACGAAGAAGAGACCTGGTACAGATACCACCACCTCTTTCGCGACTTTCTCCTTACCTGGCTGATTAAAACCCAACCCGAACGGGCTTCCGCCTTGCATCGTTCAGCCAGCAGGTGGTTTGCCGAACATGGATCGTTGCGCGAGGCGTCGTACCACGCATTTCAATGTGGGGATTGGCTTTTCGCAGCGGATTTTGTCGAGCAATATAGTTTCGACCTGATCATCCAGAGCGAGATTGCCACCATTTACGAATGGTGTTCCGCTTTTCCAGAAACGGTCATGCAGAACCGACCGAAACTATGCATCTTCCAGGGTCTGGCGCTGGCATATCATGTTCACGCGAAAAACCGCTCCAGAGTCGAATCACGGCTTCAACAGGCAGAGCGAAAACTGGCTGGATCAGGAAACCTGGAACAGACTGAGGAGCTGAATGAACTTGCGACTGTGGTGCGCTCCTTCCTGGCAATGATCCCTGATCCTCGCGCGGATGCCCAGGAACTACTCAATCTTGCAAAAGTCCACCTGACGGGATACCAGGAAGGAGATCCCGGGAGATTCGCCTGGCTGCTGATCTCCGGGTACAGTTTGCTGGCGCTGCACCGGATCAGTGAAGGGAAAAAAGCATTTGAAGATGCCCTGCCATTGGCTTTGCGTTCCAACCTTTTATTTGGCACAGTGGAGACGACATTCCACCTTGCCTGTCTGGCGCGTAGTAAGGGGCGGTTGGCAGATGGATTGAGGATCTGCCGCGAAGGACAGGAAACGCTGACGGTTCTGTTGAAAGGGACGAACCTGGAATTCCCGGCTCTTGGCTGTCTGGACGCCGCCATTGGCGACATTCTTCTCGAACAGGGCAACCTCGAAGAAGCGGAACATCATCTGCGTCAGGGGATGGACCGCATGGGTTGGGGCATGAGCCCTTATATCTTGATGGTTGGCTGGCTGGCAAAGTTCCGCCTCGCCCAGATTCAAGGTAAATTGAATGAGGCACTGAATTGTCTGGATCAATTGGATCTGTTGTGGGAGGATATTCAATTTTTCACCCGGGGACTGCGCGCTCAAGTGATGCTGCATTTCCAGGGGAACGATGAAGCCGTTCAATCAGCAAAAAAATGGCTCCGATCCGATCTGTTTGCAGATCGTGACAACCTGCCGCTCCCCGGTTTAGGTCCGATCGGGGCAGCCGAGGTGTTCTACCAGACTCATCTGGTCTGGGCGCGTTTGCAGATCGAGGTTGGCAATCCAGAGGTGGTGCTGCCGTATCTCGAAAAACAGCTTGATCTTGCGGAAGAACACGAGTTATCCGGGCGCGTCATCGACCTGACTCTGCTCGAAGCACAGGTGCAGTATCAACTTGGAAATGAGGAAACTGCGTTGGCGTTACTGCAGAACACATTAACTTTGGGAAATTCTGAAGGATACCTCGCTGTGTTTGACCAGAGTCCTGTTCTGGATGACTTACTGCATATCGCAGTTAAAACAGGAATCGATCCGGTCTACTGTGAGCGGATTCTGGCATTTATCCGGAATAACAGAAGAAATCTTATCGCCCATCCTGCTGAACATACTGCCCAGGGCGCGCAAGTCTCTGGCACTTCATCCGCTTTTGATACCCGATTTGATCCGCTCAGTGATCGCGAGTTGGATGTGTTGAGAATGATGGCAACCGGCGCAACCAACCAGGCGATTGCCGACCGGCTGGTGATTACCGTGGGTACAGTGAAAAGTCATATCAACCACATTCTGGGCAAGCTCAACGCTCGCAATCGCACGGAAGCGGTTGCCAAAGCGAGACAACTTGGACTTCTGAATGAATAACCTCCATATAAAAGGCAAGGGCGAGGCAAAAGCAAGCTTCACCACAATGCGCTCCTCTATTTGCCTCGCTCCCGACACGATCACTCCCGCGCACGACAAAAAAATTCTCACAGCAGTTGTCATAGAGTGTATTCTCCCTCCCTCGTGAAGCAGCCCGCCAGGGCTGCGGAACGCACCCGTAGGGACACGCAGTGTTCCGTAGGGTGTCAGGGAGGTCTGGGGTAGGTCTTTTGCCTCGCCCCGACGGCTCACATCCATGGATTAAAAGAGTTGGGTTTCGGGCATTCG
>JBDKTF010000255.1:0-1943 GCA_039680295.1 Anaerolineaceae bacterium | reverse complement strand
CGCTCATAAAGATCGGTGATCTGATTTTCATCATAATAAGGCACGCCCACCGGAATGCGCTTGACGATTTCATCCAGCAGCCGGTCGCGCTGGAACCCGGTCAGCGCTGAAAGCGCCAGTGGAAGTGCCTGCGGTACCAGTTCCTGATATTCGCGTTGGTGCGGGTTTTCATCCGGTGCTGCCAACTGATCCACCTTATTGAGCGCCAGAATCACCGCCGGCGTTGGGCGCAGCGCCTGAATGCGTTCCGACAGCATGCGGTCTTCATCCGTGGGCGTCACTGTGGCATCCACCAGAAAAACAACCACGTCTGCGTCTTCCAGAGTCGTGGCAGCTTCCTGATTCATGAACTCACCCAGCTTGTGAACAGGTTTGTGCATCCCCGGCGTATCTACAAAAATGATCTGGACATTTTCCAGGGTAAGAATGCCCAACTGGCGGCGGCGGGTGGTCTGCGGGCGCGGCGACACCGCAGCGATCTTTTGACCCAACAAACCATTGATCAGGGTGGACTTGCCCACATTGGGTCGCCCCACCACAGTGACAAAGCCGGATTTAAATTCAGCAGTTTTTTTCATGAAGCACTTTCTTTAAAACAGAGTATTTTGTTGCGCCACCTTTTGCCCGATCAGATGCACGCCTTCCAGCCGCAGCAGCCAGGCTTTGGTCTCCAATCCACCGGGGGCAGAGTAGCCGTGCAGACTGCCATCGGCGCCCACCACGCGGTGGCAGGGAATGACCAGCGGCATGGGATTGCTGCCCAATGCCGCGCCCACCGCGCGCGCCGCGCCAGGTTTGCCAATCTGCCGCGCCAGGTCGCCGTAGGAGCACACCGCACCGTAGGGAATGTCCATGGCAGCGTGCAGCACCGTCTGTTGGAACAAAGGCATTCCTGCCCAATCGATGATCAATTCGAATTTTTTCCGTCTGCCAGAGAGCATTTCCTTGATTTGTTGGAGCGCGATGATCAATGCCTCGGGCTGGGTGGAATCTTCAGACAGGGCAAGCGGCTGTTGTTCCACACGGAATTTTGCCAGCGGCGTTTGCAGCGCCACCGCCGTCAGCCCATGCGGAGAAATTGCCACGCAAATCGGACCCAGCGGGGTCACACTGGCTTCACCAATCCAGATGGCAGGAGAAGGTTTTCGGGGGGTCATGCGCACTCCTCTCAATGGGTGGAACATTATTTTAACGTGTGGCGGGGGAAAACGATAGGGCAAATGTGCGCCCAATCGCCCGCGCTGGTGCCGATCAAAACGGCATAGAAGGGTTGTTTTCGCGTGTAGATTGCCAAATTGTTGGGCAAGCGTAGGGTAATCGTAGGTTAAGCGTCAAGCACACTTCAGGGGGTGGAAGTAAACTATATTCAAAGGGCGACTTCTCTTCTTCTCCTCCTTAAGAGAGTGCCCGGGTCGGCGTCCCGGGCACTCGTCATTTAAATAGGAGAGTTTTTTTCTTCCTTGACCATCGTTTGATGTGCGAGTAAAATAGGAACACTTGCGGGCGTCGCCAAGTGGTAAGGCATCAGCCTTCCAAGCTGATATTCGCGGGTCACGTCCGTAAAAACCTTATACATCGCTAAACAGCCCTGCTTATTTTCATAGGCTACTCTGCTTCCAGAAGAGGATAACGTTATACAGGAGGCGAAGTAGCTTATGCTTTTAAGTAAGGCTGTTGAGGGGTATCTCCTCGATATCTCCACAAGTTTTTCCAAACAGACCGTTGCACTGTATAAGTGCAACCTTCATCTGCTGTGTGATTTTCTCCATGATCCAGAAATGGATACCATCACACCTATGCAGCTCACGCAGTTTATTTCCCACCTTCGGAATGAATATAAACCCAAACGGCTCTACGAAAGCAACGCGCCATTAAGCCCGTCGGCTGTTGACAACTATTGGAAGTCAATTCGATCCTTTTTTGGCTGGTGTAACCGAACATTA
>JBDKTF010000212.1:0-2945 GCA_039680295.1 Anaerolineaceae bacterium | reverse complement strand
TTCACGCAGCCGTGGGACGCCTGGAATCCGAATTTGGTACGCCAGTATGCGCCGTGCAATGCGCGGGCTTTATCGAAGTACATCGTCCAGGGTACTTTCTCCAGATAGTAGAAATCCGAACGGTTCGATTCGAACGAGCCCTGCATGGTCTCGAATTCCTTCTTCTGATAAACCTGGAAGGTGCCGGGGCGGGTAAAAAACGGTTCCGATCCCGAGGTGATCAGCGTGGCAAAGACGAGCTGGCGGTTTTCATAGACCGAGAGCGTCTCTTCGAAAATATTGACTTCAATCCAGCGGTCGCCTTTCACGCCCTCTGGCGGCGTGGTGTTCACATAAACCGAACGCACATAACGCCACTCGATCCATTCGTCCATGCCGATCATGATCCAGTTGAGTTTATCTTTTTGTTCGGTTTTGTACACCTGTACGACGGTATTGAGCGCATACGATTTTCCCGTTTCGGGAAACTCATATCCCGGACCTGTGCGCGAGACCACCGGTTCAACGATCCAGCCGAAGTTGTTTCGCGGCGTTTCGCGGAAGACCAACCCCTGAAAATGCGAATACGCCGCCGGAGATGCCCGCATCCATTCTCCCGACGCCAGTTGGACATAATGCCCGCCGTTCACTTCGACTTCCTGAATATACGACACGTAGCGAAACGGACCCGCGTCCAGATACCGCACCGGATTGATGCTTGCCACGGCATCTTCCTGGGTGGCATAGATGGGCGCCGGCTGCGAATCGTCCAGACCGATACGCGCATAGAGTGCGGGAATCTGCGACAGAGCGGGATCAGGCGTTGCCGCTGGCAGGGAACGCTGCGGATACGGTATGCCGCTTTGCGCCATGCGGGTCAGATAGCTGGAAGGTCCCAACGGCAGGCAGTCTGCCGGTGTGTTCAAATACGCATCCGGCAGACACAGAGGCTTTCCGGCGTACGGTTCTTTTTCAACAGGCGCATTCTGCGCAGAAACCGCATGGTTTTGAGGGAAGATCATCCCCAACAGCAAGCAAAGTGAGAGCACTTTGAATAATCGTCGCATTCTTTGTTCCTGACTTGATGTTTCGTGACATTTTCAGCCACGGGTTGAGCCTTATTTTAACCCATAATCTGCTGTCTGACACCTGAATATCCACTTCCGTGGATCATCCTCTTCCCACGCGTGCCAGAACCGTTTTATACTTGCACCCATCTGGAGGAATTTGAATGAATCAACCAACCCAATCCGTTTCACCGGTTCGCGCCTGGATACTGGGCGCCCGTCCAAGAACCCTGCCCGCCAGCGCTTCACCCATCATTCTGGGAACAGCCGTGGCTTTCACGCTTGGCGGTTTTCGCTGGCTCCCGGCACTGGCAGCCTTTTTCGGCGGAATTCTGATTCAAATCGGCGCCAACTTTTGCAATGATTTATTCGATTACGAAAAAGGCGTGGACAACGAGGAACGGCTGGGACCCACGCGCGTCACCCAATCGGGAATGCTTTCTCCACGTCAGGTGCGCAACGGAACGATCGTAGCGTTCGGACTGGCGGCATTGTTGGGGATCTATCTCACTTATGCCGCCGGGTGGCCGGTGATAGCCATTGGGGTGCTTTCCATTCTGGCAGCGCTGGGTTATGTTGGGGGTCCTCACCCCTACGGTTACAGCGGATTTGGAGAGCTCTTCGTTTTTATCTTCTTCGGACTGGCAGCTTTGTGCGGCACGGTGTATGTGCAGATGCTGAGCCTGCCTGCGCTGGCATGGTGGGCAGCCCTGCCGATGGGTTTTCTATCAACGGCTGTACTGGTGGTGAATAACCTGCGCGATATCCCCACCGATCTGCCCACGGGCAAGAAAACCCTGGCTGTGCGTTTTGGCGATCAATTCGCCCGCCGGGAATACCTCGCCCTGATCATCCTGTCGTATCTGGCGCCGCTGGGCGCGTTGATCTCCGGTGCGGGCAGCGCCTGGGGATTGCTGGCATGGCTTTCCCTGCCGGTCGCAATCCAGCAAATCCGCATCGTTTGGAAGGAAAGCGGACGTCCGCTCAACGCTGCGCTTGGCGGAACCGGGAAGCTGGAATTGATCTTCGCACTGTGTTATGCCGCCGGATTGATCCTGCAGCGTGTGTTTGCCTGATCAATGCGCGTGCTGCCAGGGCGTCAGCCGACGTTCCAACGCGTCCACCGCGAAATACAACCCCAATCCCAACACGCTCATCATCACCACCCCGGCATACATGGCAGGATAATTGAACAACGTGCTGCCGTTATAGTAGATGTAATACCCCAACCCTTTTTGCGTGGCAAATAATTCGGCAATGTACAGCACCGCTACGGCAGTCCCAATCGACTGCCGCAGCGCGGTCAGCACAGCCGGCAGACTGGCGGGCAGATAGACGTATCGGAACAATGCCCGCCGTCCCGCACCCAGGCTGCGCACGCTCTGGATCAGCTCCGGTCGCAGCGCTGCCGCCTGATCCCGCACCAGCACCAAAATCTGGAAAAAGAGGATCAGGGTGATGATGACAATTTTGGGCAGGTCGCCAATTCCCAGGAAAAGCAGAATAATGGGGACAAACACCACCTTGGGAATGGGATAGAGCAGGTAAATCACCGGCGCAAAAAAGGCATCCAGTTTTTTGGATTGACCCAGAATCATCCCGGCAGGTGCCGCCAGCACAATGGATAAGACCGTACTCGCCACCACCCGCCACAGACTGGCAAGAAAATGCTGCATCAAACCATGCCCAAGTTCATATACCAGCGATTTCACCACTTCCCACGGCGTAGGCAACATGGGAGTATTCACCAGCAGCGCCGTCAGCCACCACAATACCAGCAGTCCTGCGGTCGCCATTAAAAGGTCGCGGCGCTTCATAGACTCACCAGCCTTTCGCGCAGCATCTGGCACACCAGCGTATACGTGTCGCTCCCGCGAAAACCCGGTTGGCGCGCTTCAG
>JBDKTF010000102.1:0-4011 GCA_039680295.1 Anaerolineaceae bacterium | reverse complement strand
CCCATTACAGATGGTTCCGGCATCATTCAGGGCAGCTTTACCTATGAAAGCGCCAATAATTTAGCGATCAACTTACGCTATGGTTCCCTCCCTGTTCCGATCCGTGTGGTTCAGAGCCAGGTGATTGGACCAACCCTTGGTAAAGACTCCTTGAATAAAAGCATCGTCGCGGGCATCATTGGCGTGTTAATTGTGCTGCTCTTCATGTTGATTTACTACCGCCTCCCCGGCGCAATTGCCAATCTTTCCATCATCATCTATGCAGCAATTACCTTCGCACTGTATAAATTTATTCCGGTAACGCTCACCTTGCCCGGTATCGCAGGTCTTTTATTGAGCACGGGGTCCGCGTTGGATGCCAATATCCTCATCTTTGAACGATTGAAAGAAGAGTTGCGCAGCGGACGCACGCTCCAACAGTCGATTGAACTTGGCTGGCAGCGCGCATGGCCTTCCATTCGCGATTCCAACATCGCCACGCTGATCACCTCCATCATTTTGTTCTGGTTTGGTTCCAGCTTTGGCGCCAGCATTGTAAAAGGCTTCGCCGTGACCCTGCTCCTGGGTATCATTGTCAGCCTCTTCACCGCCGTCGTAGTGACGCGCACCTTCCTGTACACGGTACTCGGCATCTTCAAGAATCCCGATCCGGTGAAATGGTTCGGCGCGTAAAGGATGTAAACATGGATATAATCGGAAAACGCTATTGGTATTTCGCCCTTTCCTTTTTCCTGATCGTCCCGGGAATGATCCTTCTGGCGATCAAAGGGCTTCCGCTGGCAATTGATTTCACAGGCGGCAGTATGTTGGAAGTCAGTTTTGACTCTGGCAAAGCTCCGGCTGCTGCAGACGTCATTGCCATGTATGCCGATCTGGGTATTGAAGATGTTCAGGTTCAGACTTCTGGCAATAATATCCTGATCATTCGTTCTCCATTCCTCTCGGATGAACTTTCTGCGAAGGTTGTACCCGCGATGGAATCGACCTTCAATGATAAAGTGACTGTCCGCCAATATGACAGTGTTGGCCCTACGGTCGGTAAAGAGGTAGCTGGACGCGCCGCTGGTGCAGTAGCCCTATCAGCGATCATTGTTGTGCTCTTCATCACCTATTCCTTCAGAGGTGTTGAACACGCCTTCCGCTATGGCGTCTGCGCCATCGCTGCACTCCTGCACGATATTCTGGTCGCCATCAGTCTGATCACTGTCGGCGCTCATTATTGGGGCTGGCAGGTGGATTCCTTATGTCTCACTGCTCTATTGACCGTGATCGGCTTTTCCACCCAGGATACCATCGTGGTCTTCGACCGCATCCGCGAGAACAGTCGAATCTATCGTAAACTGCCCTTCGAAAAATTGGTCAATCACTCCGTTGTCCAGACGCTGCAGCGATCGATCAACACCCAGTTGATGACGGTTGAATTCATGCTCCTGGCGCTGGTTCTTTTCGGCGGTGTGACCTTGCGTCAATTCTGCCTCATTTTGCTGGTAGGTCTGCTCTCGGGTTCCTATTCTTCCATTTTCACCGCAGCTCCCGTTCTGGTTGTTTGGGAGCAAAAAGAGTGGCGCACCTGGTTCAAACGTGGTCCCAAGACCACTCAACCCGCCTGATCTGTTTGTAAATAGATACCCAAAAAGGTTCTGCGGAGATGATCCGCGGAACCTTTTTTCTTGCCACAATTGTCATATGGCATATCGTCGCGATTGGTTTCTTATCAATCACTCACCTCTGCCAGGTGATCTTTGATACTTGACAGTCTACTGCCCGAAGGTAGAATACTACTGAACGGATTGTTTAGGTTGTCAGGACAATCCGTTTTAAGTCTGTTTTTTAATCATCCTACACTATTGTCGAATTTTGTATCTACCCGGAGGAAAATAAATACTATGCGCAAAGAAGTCGTCCTGATCACCGGCGCCAACGGCGAAATTGGTCACGGTTTGATCTCTCACCTGGGAGAAACAGATAAAGCAAATATTGTCGCTTTGGATGTCTCTCCCCTGGACGAAAGTTTAAAGCCCTACTGCGCACGTGTAATTCAGGGCGATATTTTGGACGAAATGCTTCTTGGACGCCTCGTCAGTGAATTTGAAATCCGATCCATTTTCCACCTTGCTTCCATTCTTTCCACAAAAGCCGAATACAATCCTGAGACAGCTCATCGCATCAATGTTGAAGGCACACTCAAATTATTGCGGCTGGCAGTGGAACAATCACAGTGGCAGGGAAAAGCGGTTAAGTTCATTTATCCCAGTTCAATCGCCGCCTATGGAATTCCCACGCTGGATGAAAAGAACCGCATCGGAAAAGTTGGCGAGATGGCGTACAATCAACCCACCACCATGTATGGCTGCAATAAGTTGTACTGCGAACATCTGGGGCGTTATTACGCCAGCCATTACCGCCAGTTGGCAGCCGATTCCACCGCGACCCATGTAGATTTCCGCTCGCTGCGCTTCCCCGGTTTGATTTCAGCCGTAACCATTCCCACCGGTGGAACCAGCGATTATGGTCCCGAAATGCTCCACCATGCAGCTCAAGGCATCCCCTACCCCTGTTTTGTGCGCCGCGATACGCGCCTGCCTTTCATGGTCATGCCCGATGCCATTAAATCACTGCTGATGCTCGAAGCTGCGCCTCGCGCCGCGTTGACGCAGTTTGTGTACAACGTCACCAGTTTCAGTCCCACTGCCCAGGAAATCTATGAAATCGTCATGAAGGCTTTCCCCCAGGCGCAGATCACCTTTGAACCCCATGCTGCCCGCCAGGGAATCGTCGATTCATGGCCTGCGGATATCAATGATGAAGCTGCATGCTGTGATTGGGGCTGGTCTCCAGATTACGATCAAAAACGCGACTTCGAAGAATACCTGATCCCGGCGATCCAAAAACGATACGCCTGATTTTTCCCTTTAACGACAAAAAACTCCTGGGCAGACTGAACTACCCAGGAGTTTTTTGATTGTTCCAACAAAAAAGCACCCGAAACTGGGTGCTTTTTGATTTTTTGGCTGGGGGTAAAGGATTCGAACCTCTACAAACAGATCCAGAGTCTGCTGTCCTGCCATTAGACGAACCCCCAAGGGGTTTCCCGCTCAACAAAAGCAATTCTACCACCAGGCGGGGGTTTCGTCTAGGGTTTGGTCTGTCAGGATTCTGAAATCCCCTCGAGTAATTCGATCGCTTTCTTCATCCGTTCAAGGACTTTCTCTTTTCCGATAATCTCCATGCTCTCAAATAGAGGCGGGCTCACTCGCTGCCCGGTCACTGCCTCGCGCATGATTCCGAATACCTGCCCGGCGCTCATGCCAAGTTTTTCCAATAAATCACGCATGGGTGGTTCCACGTTAGCCACGCTCATGTCGGGTGCGTGTTGCAGCACCGCATACGCCGCCGAAGCTGCATCCGCAGACTGGTGCGCTGTTAAACCCTTGGCGATCAAATCCTGCGGGTTTACTTCAATACTCTCCCGGAAGAAGAAACCAGCCAGGGTGGGGGCTTCATCCAATGTCGCCATCCGTTCCTGAATGATCGGTGCGATTTTTAACAGGGTTTCCATATCCGCATGATAGCCTGCCAGGGGAAAGAATGGCTCGATTCGTTGCGCCAGATCAGAAATTCCCAAGGATCGGATATGCAGACCATTGAAATGATCCAGTTTGGTGAAATTAATCGCTGCCGGAGACGGATTAAGGTGCTCCAGACTGAATTTCTCAACCAGATCGGGCAGGTTGAAAAACTCAGTATGATCGTCATAACTCCATCCCATTAAGCTGATCCAGTTGACCACCGCTTCTGGAACGTATCCAAGTCCTTGCAAATCTTTGACAAAAATCGAATAACCATCTTTCGCAAGATCAGCCGTTTCCCGTTTGCTCATCTTCCCTTTTCCGCTGGGTTTCAAAAACACAGAAAGATGGACATATTCAGGCTCTTTCCACCCCAACGCCCGGTGAATCAGCCCATGCAGTGGGAAAGTAGGCAGCCATTCCGATCCACGAATAACGTGGG
>JBDKTF010000027.1:0-4647 GCA_039680295.1 Anaerolineaceae bacterium | reverse complement strand
CCGCCCCTCACTGTTTGAACTCACCGGGTTGGATCCACCCGTTGATGTGAATTGTTTTTTCAGGAGATATTTACCCATGACAATCAAGCACTTTATCGACACGCAAGACTTTACCAAAGAAGAATTACTCGATCTCATTCAATTGACCCGCATGATCAAAGCCGCAGACAAACAAGGATGCACGCCCAAGCTGCTGAAAGATGCCTCACTGGCGATGATCTTTGAAGAGCCATCCACCCGCACACGGATTTCTTTTGAAGTGGCAATGACCGAACTGGGTGGGCATGCCCTGTACCTCAAACCGGGCGAGATTCATCTGGGCGTGCGTGAATCACTCGGCGACACTTCCAAAGTCATTTCCCGTATGGTGGATGTGATCATGGCGCGCACCCTCAAGCATGAGACGGTCACGCAACTGGCTGCCACCGCCACCGTGCCGGTGATCAACGGCTTGACCGATTACAACCACCCCACCCAGGTGGTTTGCGATGTGCTGACCATGATGGAACACATGCCCGCCGGGAAGAAACTGGAAGACCTGAACGTCACCTTCGTCGGCGATGCCACCAATGTGTGCAGTTCATTGATGCACATCTGCACGCGCATGGGCATGCACTTCACTCACGCTGCCCCGGCGAAATATCAGGCACCCGAAGCATGGCAGAAGATTGCCCGCGAAAACTGCGCCATTTCGGGTGGCAGCCTGCGCGTAACCGATGATGTAACCGCCGCCGTGAAAGACGCCGATTTCATCTATACCGATCTCTGGTGGTGGGTGGGTCAGGAAGCCGAAATTCCTGAGCGCCGCGCAGCGTTCATGCCCACATATCAAGTGAACATGGACCTGCTCAAGAAAGCGCCCGCACACTGCAAGGTGATGCACTGCCTGCCCGCGTCACGCGGCGTGGAAGCGACAGACGAGGTCCTCGATTCACCCCAATCCATCATCTACGACCAGGCAGAAAACCGCCTGCACACCGAAAAGGGTATTTTGGTCTGGCTGGTTTATCCGCGGCTTCAACATCCCAGCGACGAACTCAAGGCTTATCATGCCGGTAAAATTCAGGCATTTTTGGACGGTCGTTTCTAATCTTTAAGTTTCTGGAGGAATTTCATCATGGCAGAAGCAAGTGCGGTTGTCAAGAAAAAGGAAGGCAGCTTCAAGAAAGCCTTCCGCGGCTTGGACATGACCCTCTTTACGGTCTGCGCCATCCTTGTAATCGATACGTTGGCGCCATCCGCCGCAATTGGTCCTTCATCCATCTCCTGGTGGATCATCACACTGGTGCTGTTCTTCATCCCCTACGGGCTGATTACTGCCGAACTGGGCGCCACCTACCCCGACGAAGGTGGTCTTTATGTCTGGGTTAAACGCGCCTTCGGCGAAAAATGGGCTGCCCGCTCCACCTGGCTCTACTGGGTCAATGTGGCGCTGTGGATGCCTTCAGTGTACATTCTTTTCGCCAGCATGTTCTCGCAGCTCTTTTTCCCCGATATGTCGCTGTGGATGCAAATTGCCATTGGCATCGTCATGACCTGGGTCACGGTATGGATTGGCACACTCACGCTGGATTCTGGCAAATGGGTACCGAACATTGGAGCCTTCATCAAAGCCCTGATCATGGTCGTTATCGGCGTGGGCGCCATTGTGTATGCCAGCAAGAACGGCGTGGCAAATGATCTGTCATTCAAGAATATTCTGCCCACCTGGGACGCTGGTCTGGCGTTCCTGCCGGTCATTGTGTACAACTTCATGGGTTTTGAATTGATGTCTTGCGCGGGCGGCGAAATTGTAACCCCCGGCAAAGACATCCCGCGCGCCATCATCACCGCGGGTCTCTTCATCGCCCTGTTCTACATCCTCGGCACCGTGGGCATGCTCATGGCGCTGCCCATGGACCAGCTCGGTCTGGTTTCCGGCATCGTGGATACCCTGCACGTTCTACTCGGTGAAACGGGCGTGGGCGGCGTGATCGTTACCGGTCTCGGCATCGGCGCGTTGTTCACCTTCCTGGCGAATATGGTTACCTGGACCATGGGTGCAAACCGCACCGCGGCTGAAGCTGCCCATGGCGGCGAACTGCCAGCCGTGTTCGGAAAGGAACACCCTGTCAATAAGACCCCCGTTGGCGCATTCATCCTCACCGGCATTGTCTCCACGGTGGTGATGGTGCTGTACGGTTTCATGGCTGGATCAGCCGAAGATCTGTTCTGGACGCTGTTTGCCTTCAGCTCAATGGTTTTCCTGCTGCCGTACCTGATTCTCTTCCCTGCGTTCCTCAAACTGCGCAAGGTGGACGCCAATATCGAGCGCCCGTATCGGGTTCCCGGCGGCAAAACCCTGGCGATCATCATGGCTGTCATTTGCGAGATCTTCATCATCCAGGCAGTGATCTTCTTCATCTGGGTGCCCGGTCAGCCAATTGATTGGGCATACGCCCTGCCGGTTCTGGCTGGCGTGATCCTCACCATCATCATCGGCGAATTTCTGATCAAGACCAAAAAAGCTTAATGGTTCACAGGGGGAGGCGGAACCGCCTCCCCCTGATCATAAAACTGCATCTGGTGAACATCAACACCCGCGCAGTGAAAAGGAGTAATGGTATGTCTAAAACCTTCACAAGCACCCCCCGCGCAGACGGATTCCGAATGCCGGGTGAATTTGAACCTCAAGACGGCTGCTGGATGCTCTGGCCAGAACGCCCCGATAACTGGCGTCTGGGCGGTAAACCGGCGCAGCGCGCCTTTGTGAATGTAGCAACTGCCATCAATCAATTCGAGCCGGTTACCATGGGCGTTTCACACGCGCAGTTTACCAACGCACGCAATATGCTGCCTGATGAGGTGCGTGTGGTCGAAATGTCCAATAACGATTCATGGATGCGCGATTGCGGACCCACGTTCGTGACCAATGGCAAAGTGGCGCGGATCATTGATTGGGATTTCAATGCCTGGGGTGGACTGCTGGGCGGTCTCTACTTCCCCTGGGACCTGGACGACATGGTGGCGCGCAAAGTGGGCGAAATCGAGCGCGTGGACCGCTACAAGGCTCCCATTGTGCTGGAAGGTGGTTCGATTCACACCGACGGGCAGGGCACACTGCTGACCACGGAAGAATGCCTGCTCAACGGAAACCGCAATCCGCAGCTTTCCAAAGAAGAAATCGAAGCGGTACTGAAGGATTATCTGGGAATCGACAAAATCATCTGGCTGAGCAAGGGCGTTTACAACGACGAAACCAATGGGCACGTGGATAATATCTGCTGCTTCATTCGCCCCGGCGAAGTGCTGCTGACCTGGACGGACGACAAATCTGACCCGCAATACGAAATTTCCATGGACGCCTATGAGCGCCTCAGCCGTGCCACCGACGCACGCGGTCGCAAGCTGCAGGTGCACAAGATCTACCAGCCGGGTCCGATCCACATCACTGAAGAAGAAAGCCTGGGCGTGGATGCGATTGAAGGCACCTTGCCCCGCGAAGCAGGAGACCGTCTGGCGGGTTCTTACGTCAATTTCTATATGGCGAACGGCGGCGCTGTCGTGCCCACCTTTGACGATCCGCAAGATGCGCCTGCGCTGGAACTGCTGCGCAAGCTGATGCCCGAGCGCAAAATCGTGGGCGTGCCCGCGCGCGAAATCCTCCTGGGCGGCGGCAACATCCACTGCATCACGCAGCAGCAGCCCAAGCCGTAATCATTTCGAAACAGCCTGCTTTAAGTGAGGTGATCTAACAGATCACCTCGCTTTTTTATCGTCACCAGAATGGATTCTCGGGAAGGCTTTATCGTTTTTCGGGTCATCCCTGCGCACCGATCCATTGGCGCTATCCACCCGATTTCTCTGCGTCCCTGCATTTTAACGAGAAAAGCTGCTCTCACCAACCTTTTGGGGTAAAATCCCATCCATCATTTCTGCATGGATGAGGCACACATGGCAAAATGGATCGTATTTGATTGGGGAGATACCGTGATGCGCGACGACCCGACCCGTCCGGGTCCGATGGTGGACTGGGATACCGTCGAAGGGATGCCCGGTGTCGAAGAAACGCTGGCTGCCCTGAAGCCAGATTACCACATTGCGATGGCGACCAACGCTCCGGTATCCGGCGAAGAGAAGGTGCGCGGTGCGCTGCGCCGCCTGGACCTGGAAAAATACTTCGATGTGGTCTTCACCGCGCGCGAAATGAAACTGCAAAAACCCGATCCGGCTTATTTCCAGTATGTGGTTGAACACCTGAACTGCGCGGCGGATGAGACAGTGATGGTGGGCGACGGCTACGCGAAGGATATCGAGGGCGCCAAAGCCGTTGGGATGCGGACAGTATGGTACAACTTCAATCACACTCCCTGCCCTGCCGACCTGCCTGTTCACGATGCTGAAATCTGGCATCTGACACAGCTCCCCGGAGCGCTTACCCATCTCACTTTGCCGGATATTCCCACCTGCCTGCGTTTGCTGGAAGCGCATCACGCGCGTGAAGGTGTATTGCAGCATTCCACGGTGGTGGCGCGCACCGCTTACCGGCTGGCGGTCTGGCTGGCTTCCACCTTTGTGGATGCCATTCGTTCTGCGCCGCCGGAGGAATTTGCCCGCTCCTCCACTCCGGTTTTTACAACGGATGCCCCGGGCAGTTAATGGCAGCCT
>JBDKTF010000466.1:0-2361 GCA_039680295.1 Anaerolineaceae bacterium | reverse complement strand
GCGGGCAAATGGAGCGCTGGAAAAGCCATGAGCAGCGCCTGCCGGACCGGACAGCATTGATAACCGGTGCATCGTCGGGCATTGGTCGCGCCTACGCGCTGCGATTGGCGGCTGAAGGTTACAACCTCGTGCTGGTGGCGCGCCGCACGGAGCGTCTGGAAGCGCTGGCGGAGGAATGCCGCACCCGTTTTGCCGTGCGCGCAGAACCCCTGACCGCGGACCTGTCCACCGAAGCGGGCATTGCGAAAGTGGAGCAGCGCATTGGCGCCGGGGCGATCGATTTTCTGGTCAACAATGCCGGTTACGATGTTTTTGGCGATTTCGCGGAAATTCCCATCGAGAAAAACCTGGCGCTCATCAACTGTCTGGAACTGGCGACCGTGCGGCTGACGCGGGCAGCCCTGCCGGGCATGCTGCAGCGCCGTTTTGGCGCGGTGGTCAATGTGATCTCGATTGGGGCGTTCACTCCCAAACGCAAGGATGTCATCTATTGCGCCTCCAAGGCATTTGATAACAGCTTTACCGAGTCGCTGGCTCTGGAGTTGAAAGGGTCCGGTGTGCGCGTTCAGTCGCTTTGCCCGGGACTTACCCTGTCGGAATTTCACGATGCGCCGCAATATGCGGTTTATCGCATCAAAGAGAGCGTCCCCTCATGGTTGTGGCAGACGCCCGAAGTAGTGGTGGATGCCTCGTTCCAGACGCTGGGCGAAAATCGGCTGCTTTGCATTCCCGGTTGGAAGAATCAGATGATCGTGACTGCTGCGCGCCTCGGATTGAGTCGATTCATGATGCGCATTTTCGCCAGTCTCTTTCCGTCAGCGCGCACCACCTGGGTGCCTCCGGAAACCGACTGGAGTATGCTTGCCTGCCCGGATTGCCATGGAAGTCTGATCCTTGAGGGCACGCAGTCTGCGGGAACGCTCACCTGTTCGGAGTGCGGCAGGATTTATCCCATCGTGGAGGGCATTCCGCGTTTTGCCGGGTATGAAACCCTGCAGGGCATGAACCGCCGTTTTGCCGGTTTGTATGACTGGTTCTCGATCATTTATGGTCTGTTCTCCAAAGTGGCGTTTTCCTTCATCGGCACCACCGAAAACGAGGCACGCACCGAAATTCTCGACCGGCTGGAACCGCACGGCAGGGTGCTGGAAGTTTCCATTGGTCCGGGTGTCAATCTGCCGTATCTGCGGGATTATCCGGCGGTGCGCGAAATCTACGGCATGGATCTTTCCAATGGTCAACTGGCGCGCTGCCGCAGCCTGGTGCAGCGAAATCGCTGGCAGATCGGTCTGGCGCAGGGGAATGCTGAGGCGCTGCCCTATCAGGACGATTCCTTTGATAGCGTGCTTCACATCGGCGGCATCAATTTCTTCGACGACAAGCAGAAAGCCATTGATGAAATGATCCGGGTCGCCCGACCCGGCGCAAAGATCGTGATCTGCGACGAGACCGAACGCGGTGCGCGCGGTTACGAAGGCACCCTGCCCGGTTTCAAATCCTCGTTCCACGGTGAACGCGAAGCGGTCAAACCACCTGTAGATCTGGTTCCGCCGGAAATGGAAGATGTGAAGCTGGATGAGACGGTTTGGAAGGGCTGGTTTTACGCGCTCGAATTTCGAAAACCGGGGTCGAAATGACTCTCATCCCGCAGTGGAAATGCCGATCGACGCAACATTTTTCTTGGGCAGGCATCCAATCTCACAAACCTGAATAACGAATGGAGCATCATACCGATGGGAAAAGTCACCGCGAAAACGAAAAAGAGTCCGAGCCAGACCGGGGGATTCCCGCGCTGGATCTGGCTTGTAATTGCATTGGTTCTGGTCGCTTATCTGGGCATTCTGTTAATTCAGAAGAATACGGCTGCGCCGTCTGCGCTTCCGGCGGAAGTCTCTGTGATGAAGGCATCCGAAATGCGCGATGCAGGCGCCTTCATTCTGGACGTCCGCGAACCCAATGAATGGACGCAGCTTCACATTCCCGGCGCGACGCTCATCCCCCTTGGGGATCTGCCGAACCGTTTGAATGAACTGCCCAAAGATCAGGATATTGTGGTGGTGTGCCGCAGCGGCAACCGCAGCGCGCAGGGACGTGACATTTTAATCAATGCCGGTTTTACCAGAGTGACCAGCATGGCAGGCGGAATGACGCAGTGGGAGGCGCAGGGGCTGCCCACCGCCACCGGCGAGTAAAGCGGCTGGGTCGAATCAAAAACGGGCGCGTCATGCGCCCGCTTTTGATTCAATCGGTTTTCTACTCTTGACAGATCGATGTTTTATCGTAAAATTACGATATAAGGAAACGTACATGACCAAAGATTTACCCCTTCTCAGCGATCTGAGCCGCGATGAAATTCGTCTG
>JBDKTF010000557.1:0-2226 GCA_039680295.1 Anaerolineaceae bacterium | reverse complement strand
AACCTGGTCATCCGATTTGCAAATGATGTGAATGTAAGCGGTGTATCTCTGACCTTTAACCAGGATTGTGTAAAATGAAAATCAACATGAGAAAAGATGGCAGTATGAAAGATAACAAACGACAACCGCGGGGGCAAAGCCTGGTGGAACTGGCGGTGGGTACGGTTGTGCTGTTGCTTTTACTGGGTTCGGCGGTTGATCTGGGACGCCTGTTCTTCAGTTTCATCGCATTGAGAGACGCCGCTCAGGAAGGGGCAACCTATGCCTCGGCACAGGGAGGGGCATCCAATACTGTGATCGAAGAACGCATACGATCATCATCCACCCGACCTGTTGATTTGAGCGATACCAGCAATGTGGGAATTCAGGTCAGCAGAACCGGCACCTGTTCCGGTGATGCCGTGAGCGTTCAGGTGACGATCAATTCATTTGAAATGATCATGCCATTTACCAGCATCATTGCCAACCACTTTCCAATCCATGCGAAGGTGGTTAACACGATCCTGTTTCCGGCATGTAATTAAGCGATGGCAAGGAGGAGATGATGAAAAAAGATCAGTGGAAAAAACGTGAGCAGGGGCAAGTCGTTTTAATCATCGCATTGGCAATGATTGGCATGATTGGTTTCGCGGCGCTGGCGATCGACGGCGGTATGCTTTACTCTGACCGACGCCATGCGCAGAATGCCGCCGATGCGGCTGCCATGGCTGGCGCATTGACACGCGCCAAGAATGGCAATCCGAGTGCAATCCGGTCCAGCGCATTCAATCAGGCGATTGCGAATGGATATGACAACAACGGAACCACCAACTGGGTGGAAATTGTGTACCCATACAATGGCGATCCGAACTATGTCCAGGTGAAGATTAAGGCGAATACGAATACCAATTTTATTCACCTGTTCTATCATGGAGCGGCGCAAAATCAGGTGCAGGCGGTTGGGCACGTCAATCCCGCCGGACCCATTTCGAATGGGAATGCATTGGCTGCCATTAACAAAACCGCGTGCAAGGCAATCTGGTTTACCGGGAATGGCGGTACCGATGTTACCGGCGGCAATGTGTTTTCCAACTCCAATGCTGATGCCAACAACTGCCAATCCGGTGTACAGGGTGGATCTGGACACGATTTTGTGCATGGACAGGATATCAATGTCGTGGGTGGATGGAACACCAACGGTGGCGCAGGCGAAGTGCAACCGGCGACTCCCAATGAACACGTTTCGCAGGAGATCTTCAAAATTGTTCCCATGCCGGATTGCAATGGCAACAGTCTGGTCGATCGCGGGTCGGTAAGTGTTCACAATAACGAAACGACAGAAATCGAGCCGGGGCGGTACAATAACATATCCGTTCAGGGCGGGACGCTTGTATTCAAAAATGGGCTTTACTGCATCGGCGGCACATTCACGACCAACGGCGGCATTGTCAAGAACGAGAATCCGAACAACGGTGGAATTTTACTCGCTGTAACCAATTCTGGCGGCGATATCCAGATCAATGGTAATACGGAAGTAAACATTCACGGATATGATCCAACGCATGAGAATTTCTATCTCAAGGCGACAGACGGCGAGAAGTATGATTATGCCGGAATGCTCATCTACATGGCGGTTGGAAACAGTAATCCTCTGACGATTAATGGCGGCGCGGTTTCAAGCTACACCGGTACCATCTACGCGCCATCATCCGCATGCGATCTGGGTGGGAGTGGGGATAGCGTTGGGTATCAATCCTCTCAGGTGGTGTGCAATACGGTCAAGGTTTCAGGTACAGCCGCAGTCGACGTCACCTATGATCCGCAAAAGGTGTTCCCGCTGCCGCCCTCCGTGGAACTGGCACACTAAAGAATATCTGAATATCCGGATAATAAAAGAGAACATCTTCGCGATGTTCTCTTTTTTTTGCGCATACTGCTGAATTATATACGCGGACCCGCTTCGGTCACTTCGCGCGAGACCCCGGCGGCAAAGAGCTCGAAATTCTTTTGAAAATGCGCGATCAACTGGCGGGCTTTCTCATCATAGGCTGCTGGATCTGCCCAGGTGCGGCGCGGGTCGAGAACTTCTGAGGGAACATCCGGGCAGGCGGTGGGTAAATTCAAACCAAACAGCGCGTCTTTTTGCGTGCAGACATGATCCAGCTGCCCGGTGAGAACGGCGCGCACCATTGACCGGGTATACGGCAGATGGATGCGTTTCCCCACGCCGTAAGGTCCGCCGGTCCA
>JBDKTF010000388.1:0-1908 GCA_039680295.1 Anaerolineaceae bacterium | reverse complement strand
TCATCAAACTGCAGTACAGATGATCCAACTTTGGAGCGGGCGCAGGCTGGCTGAGATCGTACTGCATGAACGGTATGGGGGTTTGAAAATAGCCAGCCATGTGCTGAGCCTGCTGAACGCCAATATCGGTCAGTTCGGCATCTTCCGAACGCCCCACCTGACCGCCGGTATCGATCATCAGGCGGTTGTTTGTGGATTGTCCGTGGCGAATAAAGAATAAATGCATCGAATAAAATCCCTTCTAATCTGTGTAGCGGCGCAGCGCGCGGTCGACTTCACCCGCATACATCTCGCCAAAAAGATTGAGGTGATTGAGCAGGTGATACAGGTTATATAGATCCACCCGTTCCGCAGTATCCGCGGGCAGTGGAACCGTCGATTGGTACGCCTGGTAAAAGCGCAAAGAAAATCCGCCAAAAAGGCGGGTAAATGCCAGTTCCGCTTCGCGATCGCCATAATAAACGGCGGGGTCGATCAGCACCGGTTGCCCATTGGCAGCGCCAATCACGTTCCCAGCCCACAAATCACCGTGCAGGAGCGCCGGACGGCGCTTCACGTTCCCCAGCAGCGCATCCAATCGATCCATGAGGCGCTCCAAACGCCGGCGCCTGTCGGACGGAAGCAGTCCGTTTCGAGCCGCCAGCATCATTTGCGGGCGCAGGCGTTCTTCGCGAAAGAATGTCACCCAATCCGGCTGCCAGTGGTTGGACTGCGGCGTGCTGCCAATAAAATTATCCGCGTCAAAACCGTAGGCAGCCGCCGTGCCCAGGCGATGCAGTTCCGCCAGTTCTTCACCCAGACGGGCGGCATCCCATGCCTGCCCGGCAGGTTCGATCCATTCCAGCAGCAAATAGGCGGGCGCATCGGGTGGTTCCACACACGCCAGCACTTGCGGCGTTCGGACCGCGCCCACTGCATACAGCGCCGCCAGACCCTGCGCTTCGGCACGGTACATGGCGGCGGCAGGAGATGGATTCCACTTGAACAGGTAGCGATTCGCGAGTGTATCCAGGCACATCGTCTGGTGAATGCAGCCTCCCCCCACACCCCGTGCGGATTGTATCGCAGAAGGGTCGCCCAACGAACGCAGTGTTTCCTCCAACGATCTTTGCAATCCCGCGGGCAGGTGAACCGAGGTCACAGGTTCTTCTCCCGGCGAATCTTCTCGAGCAAAAGCTGGCAGCTTTGAGTGATCAGACGGTACACCCCTTCAAAATCACCGGTGTACTACGGGTCTGGCACTTCGCGCCCGTGCATGGTCGGAACCACATTCAACAGCAGCGCGGCTTTTTTGCAACCGACCATGTCTTCCATATTTTCATTGTCCATCACCAGCAAATAATCTGCACGGGCACAATCGGCAGGGGTGATGCGTCGGGCGCGTTTGCGCGGATCGAGGGGAATGTGATGCTCGCGCAGCGCCAACTGCGTGCCCGGATGCGGAGGATTGCCGACCTCCAGGAAGTGGTGGCAGCAGAAAAGATTTCAAACCGATCGCTCAAACCGGCTTCGTCCACCATGTGGTGAAACACGGCTTCCGCCATGGGTGAGCGGCAGATATTGCCGGTGCAGATAAATCCAACAGATATTTTCGGGGATTGTTCTTCAACAGCCATGATGCCAGCCTTTCAATGGGTTCGAATGAAAATTATACCCGACCCGGTCGGAACATGAAACCATTCTTCTGATAAGTGTTTTTGAAACCGTTCGCGCCATCTTCCTGAATTATTCAAAAAGGGGTTCCACAGCATGACCGGGTAATCCACCCCGATATGAAGAGAGGCGACCCGTGGGTCGCCTCTCTGTTCTATCTACGTCTTTGTAGAAAACCGATGCGATTGCATCAATCGGTTCGGTTTATTCGCCCTCTTCGTCAAGCTTGCGCAGGTGGGGGAAAAGCAGCACTTC
>JBDKTF010000306.1:0-5829 GCA_039680295.1 Anaerolineaceae bacterium | reverse complement strand
ACATCGTTCCCAATGCCACCGCCAGGGTAACCATAAACGCCCGGAACCGGTTTTTGGAGATGTACTCGCACAGGATATAAATCAGTGTGCCGGCAAGCGCCGAAGGCAGCCCCATCAGGAGAAACGTGAGCAAATGTTTTTCTGCCGCGATGGTGAACTCTGTGCCGAACAGGCGCAGCACCCAATAAATGGGTGCATACACCAGCGCGCCCAACACAGAAGAGCCAATGGCTTTGTCGGTGTAGTATTTTCCCTGGTAAGTCGACAGATCAACGGTGTGGTATCCATAGGTTTCATCGACCGCTCGGTCGATATTCAGGCGACCTTCTTTGACGATCGCCATGGTCAACGCCAGACGGGAATTTCCGTTGGCGCCAGCGTCCTGGTAGAAATATGCGTACGTCAGTGCCAGCACAAAAAAGACCAGCGCCGCAGCTTTTGAAAACTTCATCATGATCAAATCCACCTGCTGATGTTAAGAATTCAGATGGTTAATTTATACCACTATTAAGACGGTCGTAAACCATTACCGGGCATGACTGGCGTCATCAATTGGCTGCCGCTTGAAGGGGATTGCATGGGCACCGGGACCTTATCCATCAATTTCACCACCTGCTGACGACGAGTGATATGCAGCCAGTTAAAATGACCGATCCCTAAAAACAGGGACCGGTCATCGGGTCAAACGTTGATATTTTTACCGTTAATAGACGATACCCAAGTTCAATTCTCATCCAGATGTTTTTTTCGCTTACGAATCAGGAACGGTACCGAGAGGATATAGCCGATTACCTGCCAATTGAGGAGCAGCTTGATCATCTTGGGCACTTCTTCCGGATCGACATACATCGTGCTTTCCCATGCACCGAGGAGGGAGCCGACGATCGTCATTTGATCCCCTTCCCGCCCAAAGGAATGCATGGACATCATGGATGCCCCTTTGTCGTTCATCACTTTAACCGTTGTTATTTGCTTATCTTCAGCCATTCGCGGATCTCTCCTTAATGCTCGGAGTCATTTTTAAAATTGGGCAGAGCGAATAGGCGGTGATCTGTCCTTATCGGCTCTGCCCAATGCTACTCAATTGGATTTATTTCTTCTGCTTCTTCTCGTCGGCTTTGATGGCTTTGACGCAGTTGAGGGGCGCCCAACCGGAAATGCCAGGACCTGGATGGTTCGAGGTGCCGCAGAGATACATATTCTTGATCGGTGCGCGATAATCGGACATGCCGATAATGGGGCGGCAGTTGAACATGTTCTCGATCTTGATCATGCCGTGGGTCCAGGTGCCGCCCGTGACATGATACATGCGCTCCCAATCGGGGGGCGTGTCGAGTTCGGCATCTTCAACACAATCGCGGAAGTCGGGCATATATTCCGTATACGAATCGATCAACATGTCGAGAGACGCTTTCTTGGTCTCTTCGAATTTCTCCGGAGGCGTACCCAGCGGCCAGGCATACTGGGCGCAGATGGTCATGGATTGCTTTCCAGCGGGCGCCAGCGAAGGATCCATCATGCTGGGCATGTAATAGCCGGTGGCAAAGCAGTGTTTGGGAATGCGACCGTTTTTAACGGCATCCCAGTCGGCTTCGCTGTTGTCGGGATCGAAATCCCACACGCTGAAGCGCCAATCGCCTTCATTCAGATCTTTGAACTCGTCGCAGAAGGTTGGGATCTTCTTCATGGCGAGGTGAGCCTGGGCGATATGCTCCTGGGTGTCGCGGGTCTTGTAGCTTTCCACCTGACCACGGAAGAACGGATCGAGTTGGTCGGACTCCATCAGGCGGACGAAGTTGTTGTATGGATCGAGGCTGGAAACGATTCTGTCTGCGGTGATCTCGCTGCCGTCTGCCAGTTTGACACCATACGCGGTGCCGCCCCTGACGAGGATCTTCACGACTTCGGTATTGAGCCGCAGTTCGCCGCCCTTCGCCTGGAAGGAGCGGGCGATGGTCTCGCTGAAGGCGCCAATGTGACCCTTGGGGAAGCGATATGGGGAACCGCCGTAACCGGTTTCTGGCGTGGTGGAATGGTAGGCAACCGTCAGTGCGGAGCCGGGGGTCTTGACGCCGCCAAAGAATCCGTCGGTGCCGAGCCCCATGATCTGAGAGCGGATTGCCGCCGTTTTTTGCTTGTCCGGGAAGAACTCGTTCACCAGGGTTTCAACGTCGCCATAGAAGAGTTTCTTCATGGCTTCCTGAGCCTGAGTGGGCATGGTGTCCATCATCCGACCGATGGACATGGGTTCATTCTGAAGCGCGAAATCCATGGCTTGCCCAAACGGCGCGAGGTAGGTGTAGAAGTCGATATACTGCTTGGCGACATCCTGACCGAATTCGTCGGCGATATACTTCATCTGTTCTTCAGGATTGGCATACATGCGGAAGGGTTTGCGACCTTTCCCTCTACCTGCGATGACGACACCGGGGCAGGAGGGATAGATCAGTTCGAGACCGTATTTTTCCAGATCCAACGCTTCCCACAGCCAACCCAGGCGGGCAAACATCAGATACCAGGCGCCGCGGTTATGGGTGTATCCGGGGAAGATATGCGCATTGCTCGCAATGCCACCCACATAATCGTTCAATTCGAGGCAAAGCACCTTTTTGCCTTCTTTTTGTAACAGCGTGGACGCGATCAAACCCGTATGTCCAGCGCCAATGGTGATGACATCATAATCTGCCATTCAGAAGTTCCTCCTTTTTGATCGGATTAATTTGTCGACGACCGGCGGCGGTCGGAAGACAAAAGTCACCATTGCACTTAAGCCTTTTATCCACCTTCCGCTTCGGTGTTTGCTGTATACTATTGTAGGGTTTTGACACGACCGGGTCATGAAGCCCGGGTACTATACCCATTAGCCTTAAGTACTGATTTTCCCCGATTCGTGAAACGAACAGATTCGGTTTTATAAAAAATTCCGTATTGGCATGGGAAAGTAGGGGGGCGGAGCAAGACCTTATTGTCGGAGGAGCGGCGGTATGATAGGTTCCGATCAGAAGAGACGTGAGATTATGCAGCCCATGACCAAGGTGATCGCGCCATGCATCCCCGCCGATTACATGCGCCGCTCCACCCTGACCAAGAGATTTCAGAAAGCCATTCAACAGAAGATTATTTTGGTGATCGCCCCCGCTGGTTACGGAAAAACCACGTTCCTTTGTGATTCCCTGTCTCAAATCAATCATCCCATCGCCTGGCTTTCCCTAGATAAAAGGGATGATCATGTTTTCGGTTTCTGGAACAGCCTCATCATGGCTGTGCGGAAGATCGAACCATCCTTCGGGGAAGAAGCCTTATCCTCCTTGCAGGACAGCAAAATTGATATGGAGATCACACTGACGGCGCTGATCAATGAAATGATAGCGATCGTTCCAGACCTATACATCGTTCTTGATGATTACCACGTCATTGAATCTCAGGCAATTCACGAATCTTTGTCATTTCTGATGCGCTACCTGCCGCCGCAGGCGCATCTCATCCTGTCCTCGCGGAACTATCCACCCCTGTCCCTCGACCGTCTGCGCGGTCAGGGTCATGTAGCAGAGATCGGCACCATTGATCTGAGGTTCACGCTGGAAGAGACGACAGAATTGCTCAATCATTTGATGGAAGTTCCATTGACGGAATCCACCATCCGGCATTTGTATTCTCAGACTGAAGGCTGGATTACCGGCTTGCGGATGATCGTGATTGCCATGCTGGGAAACGCAGACGTCAATGTGCTGCTCACATCCATGGGCAAATCTCCCAAGGGTATCATGGGGTATCTGACCAGCGAATTACTGGACCAGCAGGAGGAGGCGGTACGCCAGTTCTTGTTGGAGACCAGTGTTTTCGACCGTTTCAGCGCGAGAATGTGCGATTCCATTTTTAAACGCAACGACAGCCGGGAGATGATCAATCTGGTGACGGCTCGGAACCTGTTTTTGCAGCCGATCGATAGCGACGGCGAGTGGTTCCGTTACCATGCCCTTTTCCGGAGCGCCCTGTATGAAAAGATGAGTGCGGGTCAGAAAGATAACCTTACGCACCTGCATCTGCGAGCCAGCCTCTGGTACGAACAGGAAGGACGGCTGGAAGATGCGTTGGAACACGCTCTGGAAGCGGATGAATACGAACGGACCCTGTCCCTGCTGGACAAGATCGTCATCATCATCATGGGACAGGATCATTACGACCGATTCTGGGATTGGCTGGAGCGCCTACCTGAAAATCTGTTGAGCAACAGTCTGTGGGCGAATATCGGCTGCGCGGTTTCCTGCGAGATGACCCGTTCAAACGAGCAGGAAAAACAGTACAGGCAGGCTGCCTTTTCCATCAGCGACACGCGGGGCATCGCCGCCTACCAGGATTCTCCCCATTATTCCAGCCTGCTCGGGACTCTTTCCGTCCTTAAAATATTGGAAGCATATCATCTGGGGAATATTCCCCAGGCGATACAGTATGCCGAAGAAGGTCTGGCTGCCATCCCGGAGAATGAAATCAGGGGGCGCTGTGGGATCTTATGCATGATGGGATTTTCTCACTGGATGAACGGCGAGCTCATGAAAGCCTACCGCTGCTGTGAAGAAGCCGCGTCTCTGGGTGAAACGGCGAAATGGCAGTATTCCGTTTGCCTGAATCTGTCTGCGGTTGCCCATATTCGCTTTGCCCGCTTTCACTTGAGCAGCGCCGCAGAGACCTGCCATCAGATATTTTCAAAGGGTTTGCAGGAAGGCAAAGAGATCTCTTCTGCCTGCTATGCCCATCTGCTGCTGGCTCGGATCTTATACCAGCGAAATCTACTCGCCGAGGCTGAAGAACAGATCCATCAGGCGGTAAGCCTGAGCGAAAAAGGTCAGGAGCCAATGCTCTGGTTGAATTGTCAGATGGCGCTGGCTCGCATTCGGATCTCCTGCGGGGAAACCAAAGCCGCCATGGAAATCGCCTCGCGCGCCAAAATCACTTTTGATGGCACGTATCCAGATAATTCTCTGGCAGACATGCTCATGGCGCGTTTGTATCTGATGATCGGGGAGAGTTCCATCGCCACCGATTATCTGGGGCACCTGTTTTACACTCAAAATCAGAATCTGACCGAAAAAAGTCATGTAGCCGAAATACTGCAGCACGACGTTTATGGGAACGATGTTCGAAACGTCTGGTCGGAAACACCCCTGTTGATCTATGTGCGGGTCAGACTGGCGCAAAAGGACACTGAAGGTTTGTCTGAATTGTTGGAGATCGTCCATCGCGACGCAGAGACAAAGGGCTGGAAAAATCTGCTCATCGAGACGATCATCCTCGAAGCGCTGGTCCATGATACTGCCGGCGATTCTCGAACCGCACTTAAAGTCTTAACGGAAGCCCTGATGTTGACAGAGCAGGAAGATTATCTGCGTATTTTCGTCGACGAGGGCTACCCCATGCATGCCCTGCTCCAACATGCCAGGAGGAAAGGCATCCATCCTGATTATGTGGCGAAGCTGCTTGCCCTGTTTAACGAACCCGGTGAAAAAATCGCTGTGTCCGCGACCTCTGATCGAACCTCTGATCGACACGACGACGCCGGGCTGTTGACAAAGCGAGAAAAAGAGATCCTCGAGCTCATCTGCCGCGGCGCGACGAATCAGGAGATTGCCAAAAAGTTATTCCTCAGCCTGTCCACCGTGAAAAACCATATCCAAACCATCTATGAGAAACTGGACGCCAACAACCGCACTCAGGCTGTCATCCGCGCTCAGGATCGTGGGCTTTTCAATCCCAAAGAAACAGCGGACTCAGATCAGCGCTGAAATTATCCACTCGCGGTGTCGCTTGAGTGGTGTGAATTATGGACGTGAC
>JBDKTF010000034.1:0-1975 GCA_039680295.1 Anaerolineaceae bacterium | reverse complement strand
CTGAATCTTTTGGTGGTATCAATAAACCATTTTCTTGATTCTGAATAATCTCTGGGATGCCGCCAACATTGGACGCAACCACTGGGACGCCCGATGCCATTGCTTCAAGCAACACAACACCCAGAGCTTCTGTCAAAGCAGGTAAAACCATTACGCCTGCGTTTTGATACAAATCTAGCAATTTCGGTCTATCCAGATTGCCTAAAAATACAAAAGAATCGTCGATTCCGATTTCTTTGCAAATTTCTTTCAACCGGGGTATTGAAGGATCATTTCCAGCAATTAAAAATTTGGTATCTGGAACATTTTGTAGGACCGTTTTGGCAGCAGCAATAAGAGTATATATTCCTTTTCGCTGAAGATTCGATCCAACCATAATCACATTATGAGGATAAGGTTGATCGTTTTGTTCTCTGGCGCTTCTAACTGATTGAAAATGTTTGGTATTTACACTTTTATAGATTTTTATCAATTTCGAAGCAATATGCGGATATACACGCTGGATACTATTCTTTGTATAGTCACTGTTTGCAATTAATAAATCAATTCTATTGATAAATATTCTTTCCAGTAATCGACAGATGGAATAATAGAGCCATCTTGGCAGCCAATCATAATAGTTTCGGCGGTAATATTGAACAGACTGGGTCTCTGCACAATAGGTATCGTTGATATTTGCGATCAGAGCTGCAGATGACTTACAAAAGAATGCATCACGAAAATCAGTGAAATGGATGATGTCGAAACTGGTACTTTGCTCTAATTCGGCGATTTTCTTTGAAAATCTGATGCTATATATGAACCATCTCGCCTGGCTTTTTATTTTTGTTGCGTCTTTTACAGAGATGATTCTCGTATCAAGATCGTTTTCTGGCACTTGATTCTGATGCGTAATTACCGTTACATCAAATTTAGCATTTTTCAGACTTTTTATAAGATTTTGTGCATATATCCCCGGACCACTTTCCACTCTTCCCAACTGTTGCGTCACAATGCATATCCGGATTGACGTATTATCGCTCATCCGCCACTCACCTCATCCCACAACGCATCCAATTCCGCCCTGACCGCTTCCACCAGCCCCTCCCTCGGAAGCAGCCTGCTCTCCCCGGTCGCGCGGCGGCGGGATTCAACCCCACCCTGTGCCAGCGCCCGCTCGCCCACCGTCAGCCGTAACGGCAGACCGATCAAATCGGCGTCGTTGAATTTGACCCCGGCGCTTTCGATGCGGTCGTCGTACAACACTTCGATTCCCGCAGCCTGAAGTTCGGTGTAAATTTCCTCCGCCGCGGTTTCGGCGGCGCCGCTCTTGCTCGCCAGCCGCACCAGGTGTACCGCATAAGGAGCGATGGAAATGGGCAGGGTGAGACCTTTTTCGTCGTGGTGTTCTTCAGCGGCGCACGCCAGCAGCCGCCCCACACCGATGCCGTATGAACCCATCACCACGGGTTTGCTGGCGCCGTTCTCATCCAGGAAGGTGCAGCCCAAGGCATCAGTATAGCGGGTGCCCAGTTTGAAGATATTGCCCACTTCAACCCCACGCGTCGCGCGCATCGGTCTGCCGCACAGCGGGCAGCCGTCACCGTCGCGCGCCGCCGACAGATCCGTCACAATCGTGGCGGTATAATCGCGCCCATAGTTGGTATGCAGCAGGTGATAGCCTTCATCGTTGGCGCCTGCCACCAGATTCGGCGATTGGGGTACAAGGTCATCCACCACCACCAGCACGTTCTTCAAACCAATGGGTGACGCGTACCCTGGAACCGCGCCTACCGCCCGGATTTCTTCTTCGGTGGCGGGGCGCAGATCCTGTGCACCGATTGCGTTCGCCAGTTTGGTTTCGTTCACGTCCATATCGCCGCGCACGACGGCAAATACAAACTGCTCACGCACCTCCTGACCGTCGGGGATGGACGCCATCAGGAAAACAGCTTTGGCGGTTTTCGCCGCCGGGATTTGCAGAAATTCAGCCAGC
>JBDKTF010000146.1:0-4873 GCA_039680295.1 Anaerolineaceae bacterium | reverse complement strand
CCGTGATCCAGGTCCAGCAGGGTGCCCTGCGCGCCTTCCGCCAGCACGGTTTTCCCGGCAGCGAGCGCGTCCCACAACTGGGAAGAAACATCGCCGATATAGGGCGCGAGCGTGGCGGCGTAGCGGGAATATTCCAGCACCGCGCGGTTCACGTCCACCGGGTCGGCGTGATACAGCGCCGTCAGCTTCTGGTTGATCTCTTCAACGTGGGCAATCATCTTCTGACGGAAAGAATCGAGATCGAGCATATCCTGCGCGCGCAGCCCGGTGCGGGTGGCTTTGTCGGTATAGGCGGGTCCAATGCCGCGCCCGGTGGTGCCGATCTGCCCCTTGCCGCGGGCTTTTTCCTGCGCCTGGTCAAGGGCGCGGTGGGCAGGCGTGATGAGGTGCGCGGCGTGCGAAATGCGCATCCGCTGCGGATTGACGGTGATGCCCGCCTGACGCAGCATATCCATTTCATTTAATAAGGAAGCGGGGTTGACCACCATGCCGTTGCCCAGCACACCCACCGCCTGCGGGTGGATGATGCCAGAGGGAATGAGGTGCAGTTTGAAGGTCTGGCTGCCGACCGTAACCGTATGACCGGCGTTGTCGCCGCCGTTGAAACGTGCCACCCAGTCTGCCTGGGCTGCCAGCAGGTCCACAATACGACCTTTGCCTTCGTCGCCCCACTGGGCGCCAACAATAATATTCAGGGGCATGGTTGAACTCCTTGGATTGTCTGAAAGATATCGATCCGGGGGAAGAGATTAACCACAAAGAACACGAAGAAACAAAGGAAGGCACGAAGTTGCCGTTTGCGGTGAACAGTCGCCCGAATACACCTCAAATTATACCGCGTGGGAGGAAATTGTTTTGGCACGAATCGGAGAATCTATACAACGCAGTGGGTATGGCAGGATTTGGCTATTTTATGATATCCATGCAAGCATATGATTATTTTCTGGTGGCTCGTGGTTTTTATTGCTTCAGAGATGACTGCGTTTTTGATCCAAAGGAACGGTTGGCGTTCGAAATATCTGAACTGAATGCTCATCTTTTTCCAATTTCAACCAATGATCCGGAGAATTTACAACCGTAGAAGGTTGTGAAGGGTGTTGAAGCAAAAAAAGTTGGGCAGAAGGGGCTTTTTACAAAATCATGCGCCCAACTGCCCAACCGCTGTTCCTGTTTTCATCGTACAGGACGAAGGTAAAGAGACTAACCCGCAACCGCCAACGATGATTCATCGAGATTCCTATTCAATGCGGCATGATCCAGATGTGCCAGCAGATCATGGGTCGGGTCCGTTTGATAGCCACCCAGGTCAAAGATTGCCTTTACCTGCATCGCCCATAAGCCAGGGCAGGTATCCAACATCACCCGTCTGGCGTCAGGGCAGAGCCATTCCAGCAGTTTGATCGTCTCTTCCATGGTTATTGCCGCAATGCCTGGCAGGTCCGGATCCACAATCAACAGATCCGGATAATCACGGGCGGCGTAAGCCAGCAGGTGATTGGCATCCACGGCTTCTGCCACCACCCGATATCCGCCGCGCTCTTCCAACGCCAGACGCAGCGCCGCGCGCACATTCGGGTCAGCATTCGCCAGAATCACACGAATTTCTTTCATCTTTCCTCACTTCCTCAACCAACAACGCCGTGCCGTACACCGGCAGTGTAAAGGATAATGAGTTAAGCAGAAAAAACACCCTGCCTTCAGCCGAATTGAGAGTTGTACTTAAGAACAGATTTTCTTTTGCCAACCGTCCAGGTGAACCCCCCACCGCAGCCGGATCAACCACAAGCCAGTTGCGCAAAAAAGAAACGGAGACGATATGAATTGAACCGCATTCGTGGGGAAATGGACAGATATTTGAAAGTGATTCTTGGGATGGAAAGGGAGGGCACGGCGGCGTAAAAAAACGCCGCCGTGTCGTTTCAGGGAGTATGGGCTATTTTATGATGAAGGGCAAATAAACCGTAGAGCTGCCAACCAGGTCGACCGTCCAGCTTTTGTCGGGCATGCCCTGTACGTGCAGGGTAAAGGTCACCGGATAATGAATTCCGGGGGCACCAGGCAATGTCACCGGGATTTGAATTTCTCCATAACCCAGATATTTAAGGTCTGGCAGATACCATCGATAGGTATTCGCTGAAGTCGCATCGGGCATTGGAAGCATATTCGCCGGATCGGGGACCAACCGATCATCCAGCGTTGCATCGAGGACAACACCACTCGCCGCCGATTTTCCCAAATTGTGCAGATCAAAGCTCACGATGGTGTTTTGATTCAAGATGGATTGCACACCGCTCGTTGTCCCTGGAGAAGTCAGGTTCTGGGTGCCACCCGCCAGTTGAAGCGCCGGAAGATTTGAAACCAGGTCAACCCCCGGAGTGGTCGCAAGCGAGTAACTGGTGCTGCCCGCGCTGCTGGAACTGATCGCTGGCGTGTTACCAGAACTCGTGTGAATGATCATGGGTTGTGTGCGCAGCGTACCATCCGCGCCAATGAGAGCGTAGTACAGACGATAAGTGGATCCGTCCACCCAGGTAAGGATGGCATTGGATACTCCGTCCTGCGTCGCACTGACGGCATACGCATCAGCCATATCTGATTCATAAATCATCTGACGGGGCACCATGAGCGTAAAATCACTCGCCAGTAACGCGTAACATGTCTGGTTGTAGGCTTCAAAGCTCGTGATTGGACGGAAGCCGCGCCACGCGATGAAGATATTACCGCCCGGCAATCGAACAATATCGGTTTCTTTTGCCTGAATGTTATAACCATCCGTGGTTATTGGCGTTTGTTCTTTGACAATCGTCCCATCCGATCCGATCACCTGAAAATAAAGATCTTCGCTTGAATTCGTGTCAGAATAAGAGTAAGTGATCAGAACCTGGTTGTTGCCAACGGCTCCCAGGGCTGGATAGAGATATGAATCAGCATAGGCGATACTATCGTGAGTGAGTTGGGTGGTTGGTTTGATGATTACGCCGTCTACAGAAAGAACAGCATAGTAGATATCTTCATAATAACTGCCGCTTGAATCTGGAGTGGATTGCTGCCATGCGGCGACAAAGTGATTATCATCCGACACTGCGAGGGTGGGTTTGGATACGTAAGTGCCTGAAAGTAAAGCGGGCGTCAGAGATGTCATTCCCAGAATGGTCCCGCTGCTGTCGATTCGGGCGAAATACATCTGAGGATCGGGGGCTGAGTGAACCCAGAGAATGCCGATATCTCCATTTGGGGCAGATGCGGCAGTGAACTCGTCGTCTGCCTGATTGACATACAGACTTTCATTAATCAAGGGTGCAGCGGAACGAAGAGTTTGAAGATTATTGTCCAGAACGGCGTAAACGATCTCATGGACAAGGTAGGGGCACCCAACAATAACACAGCGCGATCGGTTCCATAAGACAACCAGATTTTTATCAGGTCGTTCAAGAACAGCCGTGTTGGACGCAGAATTTCCATACAATGGAAAGGTCTGGCGGATGCGTTGATCTGGTTTCAGCGCTTCCACAACAACTGCATCCTGAGCACTATCCGCGTATGCCTGAACAAATGCTGCCGGAACACCGGTTTGAATATTGACCTGACTCGTTTTTGAAATATCCAGGGTTGATGTAAAACGGATGCCAGACTGATTGACATCCTCATAATTAATCACGGCTGGCGCCTGCACCTGTGCCGCCAGAGAAACTGCCGCCCCCTGCGCGACTGGTCCCACACTGCCAGATGCGCCATTTTGAGCCAGCACATCACCCGTTGAATTGGTTACCAGGGTTTTCCAGGTGGCATTGACATCAATCGTGTACTGATCTGCCCCTAAATTTCCTGTATTTCCGAGGTTGAACGGGAAGGTCATCGTTTCATTGGGGGCAATAAACGCGCTCTGAAATGCGGGATAGGCATGTGCCCGTGCCTGAACCGGTGGGTACACAAAGCGAACATGCGTATTGCTGTTCAGCGATGGCCAGATGCAATTCTGATAAACCAACCCATCTGAGCCTGTCTCATTCTCAATTCCCACCCGTCCGCAATAGTAGCCCCCGCTGCCATTTTTGTTCATGGAACCAAACTGCACACGGATATCTCCATTTTCATGCAGGATGATTTCAAAGGTGAAGGTATTCTGGTAGGGGTCCTTCACCTGGCTCCATTCGATCACTACGATTCGGTCAGGTGAAGTGCCCTGGGTGATGGTGTATACCCCATCACTTCCAGCGTACAACAGGGGTGACCAGTAACCCGCAATAACACCGTTCGGTTCGCCTGGTTCCACCAGACGTCCTTCGGCTGGATACGCCGCAGATGTCTGGAAAGTCAGATAACCATGTCGTGTAATATAGGCTTCAGTATAGGTTTTACCGTAAAAGGGAAAAGCAAACGGCAAATTAATTTTGACCGGTTGTGTACTGGTTGAATCAAGCGCCAGTTTGGTACCCCCCGCAGCTTCGACCCAGGAATCGGGTGAGGTCGCTGTCCATGTGTATCCATAGAGATCGGAGGAAGCTGCTGCCTGAACTGGCGAACCAGCAGCCAGAATTCCAATGCACAACGAAAGAAGGACGATCAGATTAACGAATTTTCGCATTTTTACCCCTTTTTGATTGGATGAAAAGCAGGGAGATTTCATGTAGACGAGAAAAGATGCCCAGGCATGGTTGAGGAGCGCTCGCGAAATTCCCCATTGATTATTGCCATTGTATTCAGGAGATCTGATTTTCGAAAGTTTTAGATCGGTGTGTGTTTTCTGTGAGGATGATTTAATTAAATGAGAGAATATTTATCTTATTCTTACAATGCCTGTTGTATAATCTGAGCAAATAAACCTTTTTTATTCATAAAAGGAGACAAAATGCGTTTCAAGGATCAGGTTGTG
>JBDKTF010000052.1:0-3037 GCA_039680295.1 Anaerolineaceae bacterium | reverse complement strand
GTGTTGCCAAAGGGGCAAGCCATGGTGCACATGCGGCAGCGAATGCAGCGAGAGGCATCCAGCTCGACCTGCGCGGTGACGTCATTGCGATGCATGGCGCCGGTTGGGCAGACGGTGATGCAGGCGGCATCACTGCAGTGCTGGCAGAGCATGGGGACTGAAACGCCCTCCCACGGGAAAGTGTAAACATGGACACGAGATGCTTCAGGGCGCTGGCTGCCCTCATGAGCGAAAGCACAGGCAGCGACGCAGCTCTTGCAACCCACACAACGATCCGGGTGAATCATTATCATTTTTGCCATAATTATCTCCTTAGCTGTGCGTGTAATCGAATAGATTAAGCAATCGACGCGACAGTGGCGGCAGCCTTTTCTTCCGCTTTGATAGCAGCCAACACTTTGGGAGGACGCGCGGGCAGGTTGGTCATATGCGCGCCGGTGGCGTTCTTGATCGCGTTCACAATCGCCACGTGCGGCGAGGTAAGAGGCATTTCACCCACACCGGCGGCTCCAAAGGGACCATTTTCACGCGGTGTTTCAACAAACATCAGATCGATCTTGTCGGGGATATCATTGGCGTAAGGAATACCTGCGCCAAGCATGGTTGAATGAAGAGCATAGTCTTCAAAATCTTCGCTCAGCGCCAGACCAACACCCTGGGCGAGACCGCCGTAGACCTGACCATCCACCAGAAGCCGGTTGTTAATCTTGCCGATATCGCCAACGCAGGTCAAACCTTCAACCTTGGTCTTCCCGGTCTTGACATCCACTTCAACCTCAGCCATGAAGAGACCATACATGTAAACCGCGAAGGGTTTACCCTGGGCTGTCTGAGGATCGCAGTTGGTGCACATCGATGACGCCCAGGCGCCTTTATATTTCAGGGGCAAGCCTTCAGCGACCATCTGGTCATACGTGCGGAACTTTCCATCCTTGCGCATGGCATTGACCAGATTCTCGCAGCCGTTCTTGATCGCGTTACCCAGCATCACCTGGCTGCGGCTGCCGCCGGCAGGACCGCCGTTGAGCGTCACCGCGGTGTCATTCATGACCAGCTTGATGTTTTCAGGTTTGAGTCCCAAGGGGCGCAGCGCTTCGTGCGCCGTGCCGAGCGTGCCCATATCCGCACCTTGACCGTGATCGTGCCAGTTGGCATAAACGGTTACACCGGTCTTGGTCAGCTCGACCTCGATCTCAGCGCCGTCCACGCCGTCCAACCCGGAACCATAGATACCGATCGATACACCCACACCCTTCTTCTTTTCGGGGGTTGATTCACGCTTGGCTTTTTCAAGGGCAGCCTGATAGCGTGGGCGCAGTTTTTCGATCATCTCAGGCAGGGAATACGCATCGGGATCCTGTCCGGTTGGGGTGGTATCGCCGGGGCGGTAAACATTGAGGTAGCGGAACTCCAGCGGATCCATGCCGATCTTGGCAGCCAGATCGTCCACCAGACTTTCTGAAGAAATGAAGCTTTCAGGTGAACCGTATCCACGGAAGGCAGCACCCCAAACGTGGTTGGTGCAGACTGTGCGCCCAATACCGCGGATGTTGGGGATGTTGTATCCTGCGCCAATGAACTGAGCGCCGCGCAGGGTCAGCAGATCACCAAACTCAGAGTAAGGACCATGATCGCAGGTCCAGTCACTCTCCATCGCCACGATCTTGCCTTTCTCATCGGCAGCCATCTTCAGATGCGTGAAGAACGGAGAGCGTTTTCCGGTGTACTGCATGAATTGCTGGTAATCATAGGTCAGTGCGACCGGGCGACCGCCGGTAGCCAGGCAGGCGACACCCAGAAGGGCTTCCATCGTCGGGGAGAATTTATAGCCAAAGGTACCGCCCGTCGGGTTCTGGATCATGCGGATCTTCTCGGGGGGCAGACCAATGCCGGGGGCGATCATCAGCAGGTGCAGGTACAGACCAATGCTCTTGGAGTGGATGGTCAGACGACCTTCCTTGTCCATATATGCAAAACCGGTGTCGGTTTCGATGGCAAGATGCGGCTGGCGCTGAATATAATAATCGTCTTCAACGACATACGGCGCCTTATCCATCATCGGCTTGGTTTCTTCGCCCTTGACAATCGGCTGTTCAAAATAGATATTGGGGGTTCCGGGATGAATTTCGATCGCGTCTTCAGCCATGGCGTCCATCGCGTTCATGTACGCCGGGAGCTCTTCCAGTTCCACCTTGACCTTATCCGCGGCTGTCCGGGCATGTTCTTCCGTGTCCGCGGCGACAATGGCGATTGCATCACCGATCTGGAAGACTTTTTCATCGCACAGGATCGGGCGGTCCCAACCATCGCCCTTGTTGGTGGCGAAGGTGATCAAACCAGTAATGCGGTTCTTGCCTTTGACGTCTTTGTGCGTGACAACCTTGAAAACGCCGGGCATCTTCTCGGCTTCGGAGGTATCAATCGAAAGGATATTGGCATGCGGAACCTTTGCCTGTGTCAGCGCCAGATGCAGTGTATTGGCGGGCATCTTGAGAATCTGATCCTGACCGAAATCCCAGGTGACGGTCACTTTGGCTTTCGCAGAAGGGCGCGGATACTTGCTGCCCCAGAGGCGACCATCGGCGGGCATCCGGTATTCCAGTTCAGACTGGCTCATCTCACCGCGCATGACCTTGGCTGCATCCATGATTGAGTCGACAATCGGCTTGTAGCCGGTGCAGCGGCACGCATTGTGATGTTTGGTCAGCCAGTTGCGCACCTCTGTGCGGGTGGGATTGGGGTTCTGGTTCAGCATCGCGATGGCAGACATGATCATGCCGGGGGTGCAGAAACCGCACTGCGCCGCGCCGTGCACAATGAATGCCGCCTGAAGCGGGTGCAGTTTCTCAGGGGTGCCAATTCCTTCGATGGTGGTGATTTTGGCACCGTCGGGTACCCGTTTGGCACGCGTGACGCAAGACAGGGTCAACTTGCCATCTACAAGAACCGAGCAAGCCCCACAATGACCCTCTTTGCAGGAAACCTTTGTTCCGGTCAGCAAAAGCTTCTGGCGCAGAACATCTGCCAATGACGTCTC
>JBDKTF010000037.1:0-4648 GCA_039680295.1 Anaerolineaceae bacterium | reverse complement strand
CTGCGTTCGATCGATTTTTCCACCGAAGGCGAAGACATCAACGGGTAGAAGGTGGTTTGCTGCGCCCCCGATTCAATGACCATGCGAAGATCTTCGCGCAAGATTTCTGGGGTCTGACTAGGGAAGTTAAAGATCATATCCACGTTAAGAGAGAGGAAATGCGGGGCGGCATAGCGAATTTTTTGTTGAATCTCGACACCGGAGCCAAATTTCTCAAAGCGATTCATCTGTTTGAGAAGGTCGTCATTGAAGCTCTGCACACCCACTGAAAGACGCTGAACGCGCCCCTCCAGCACCTTGATGATCTCAGGTGTGAGGTGATTGGGGTTGGTTTCGCAGGACACTTCCATCTCTCCAAACAATTCACGCGCCAGATCGATGGTTTGAGCCAGCTCGTCTGGGAGAATGGTCGGCGTACCACCGCCAATATACATGGAAGTAAAGTGATACCCCAGATTTGCCACCTGACGCATTTCTTCACGCAATGCCCGGAAATATACCCGCGCTTTATTTTCTTCCAATAAAAAGCGGTTAAAGGAGCAGTAAGGGCACAGGCTTTCACAGAAGGGCACATGCACATACAGCACATACTGGTGTCCGTTGCGTGGCGCAGGCAACGATGTGATGTTTGCGGGCTTGAGGGTGAGGTAGTGCCGTGTGGCTGGGCGTAAATAAGTCGTCAGAACACGTTCTGATATTCGCTGACGAAGTGAAGGTTTATGATTTTGAGAAGAAGGATCACCGCTGGGGGGTACATTGGATGGTGTGTTGCGACGGCTCATTTTCGATACGATAAAATCGGTCATCGTGCTTTCCTCGAGGATTAACCGAGCTGTGGAGACTTCAGCGGTTCGATCCTACTTAATTACTGTCTACTAAGTCAGTATTCTAACATAGCTGGATTAACGCCCGATGAGGATTGGGCGTTTGTGTATGAGTATACCCGAAACAGGGCAAATTTGCCGATAAACGAATCCCACTGATTTTACCGGCAGCATTCGCGTGACTCTCCAAAGGCGGTTCTCGCGAACCCACATGGGTAAAATTCCCCCGTACCCTCCACCACAACGGGAATCATTCCATGAATCATCGGAATGTTTATAAATATATCCGATTTTTGTCAGATATCCTGTGAAAATGTGGATTGTCCAAATAAAGCATTTTGACGTACTCTATTATTCGTTGTAAAATAGATTCTAATGTGGGGATATGTTCATTCCGTGTTATGTTCTGCCCGCCCCAGGGCAAACGCACCAGAAGGAGATTTTTTCGATGAAGACTTTGAATACGCTTGGTAACGTCTTTCTGGGGGTCTGGCTGATTCTCACCGGATTAATTGGCGCTTTTAATTTTTCGTTCAGGGGAATGAATCTGGTCATGACCTTCATCAGTCTGGCGGTGGCAGTGTTTCTGGTTTTGCCGCACAGTGATAACCGCCCGATCATCAATATGGGCATGCTGCTACTGGTGATGGTGCTTCTCACGCGCGGACTTCTCGCACTGCTCAACACCACTTTCCCGGGCGTGGATGTGGTATTGAGCGTGATCGCCACCGCGGCTGGCGTATTGATGCTTTTCGCGCTGGTGGAGGCACGCAATTTTCATACCCTGGGGTTGTTCCTTTTGGGCGTCTGGTTGATCATGGCGAATTTGCTGCCGTGGTTCAACCTGGTTTATCCCTACGATCACGTCGTCAACAGCGCCGTAGCGTTCTTCGCGGGCGTTTTGCTTCTGATCGGTTTATAAATCCAGCCAAACATAAAATGCCCCGCAGCGACCGCCGCGGGGCATTTTATTTAATCACTACTTGAAATTCAGATAAATAAAGTATAAAATCAAACAGGATCAGAGATTCATAACAGACCCAACCGTACCCGCCGGGTTGAATAGACGAGTGGGAACAAAATCCCCGGCATTCGCGTCTAATGTTTATATCATCCATGGCTTGTATTGATGTTTGAAGGAGTCGGTTATGAAAAAATCTCTTCTGTTCTCACTCATTGCCATTGCTGTTCTACTCACGGCAATGATTGGTCCTGCGCTGATTCCTGCTGTTCAAGCATATTCGGGCATTCCCACGATCAGCATTACATCGGTGGAAAAAGACAGTAAAGTGACCATTCAAACGCATAACTTTCCAGCGCACGTCAAATTTAGCGTGTTGATGGGAAAGATCGGCACCAAAGGGGTTGGCGGCACCGAGGTCACCACCACTGATTCGGGATCAGGCGGCAGCTTTTCTGCGACGTACAATATCCCATCCGGACTGAAAGGGCAAAAGCAGATTGCCATCCGTCTGGAAAACAAAACCTCCGGTTTTTACGCTTACAACTGGTTCTGGAACAGCACATCCACCGCCAGCACCACTCCCAGCCCCACGTCCACATCCACACCCAGTGGATACAGCGGCTTTCCCACCTTCAGCATCTCGTCGGTGGTGGTAGGCAGCAAGGTGACGATCAAAACCAACAACTTCCCCAAAAATGACACGTTCACGGTAACGATTGGCAAATACGGCACCAAGGGAGTCGGCGGAACGGTGGTCACCACCACGGATTCGGGATCGGGCGGCGTGTTCACCGCCACCTACAATATCCCCTCGGGACTGAAGAATGAAACCCTGCTCGCCATCCGCCTGGAAAGCAAGACCAGCGGGTATTACGCCTACAACTGGTTCTTCAACATCGCCTTACCCAGCGGCGGGACGATACCGGTTACCGGCTACACGGGGTATCCCACCTTCTCCATCAGCGCCGTGGTCAAGGATACATCCGTAACCATCAAAGGGACCAACTTCCCGGCTGATGACGATTTCACGGTAACGATGGGCAAATACGGCACCGGGGGCGTCGGCGGAGTGGTCGTCACCACACAGGACAGCGGCAGCGGCGGAACCTTGAGCGCCACCTACAATGTGCCGGCTTCACTCAAAGGTGAAACGCGCATCGCCATTCGTATGCAAAGCAAAACCAGCGGGTATTACGCCTACAACTGGTTCTGGAACAATACGACACCATAAGGCTGGCTGTCATCTCGTTTGAGCATTGAATCCCAGGGGGCGGACAATTTTGTTCGCCCTTCTGGATTTAAAAATGGACTTTAAGGAGATGCCGCCAGGGGTCGGGCGGAATGATATGTCCGTTCGATTCATTTTTGTCAGGTCTTTTTGCATACGAGCGACGCTTATGCTATACTGAATGCACACCAGAGAAAGGAGCGAATATGGTTTCCAAAATGGTCCTGTTGACAAATGCGGCGGGCATGCTGGATGCCGAATCGCTGCGCCTGCTGCTAGAATCGTTTAATATCCCCGTCGAATTGGTACAAGAAAGCGCCGGTAGAACCTACGGATTGACCGCAGGTCCTTTAGGGGAGGTAGAGGTGCTTGTGCCCGCGGAACTCTTTGCCGATGCGCAGTCCATCCTGGATGCGCTCAACCGGGGTGAATTGGAAAACCCAGACTATCCACTCAAACCGCCGGATCAGGGATTTTAATCCAGACTTTTCCTATCATCTCATCTTCTTTTGTGGTATAAATGCGCGAAGTGGCATACCATGTCATCAAGGCATATAATGCTGCATGAGGAAGCTATGGACGATAAAATTACGATCATTGAAGGTCCGCCGCCTGTGTTCGAAGTCGTGCAAGACGGATGGGCAATGGGGCTGTACGAAGGTCCCTATGTGTACGATGTCAACCTGACCCGCCTGCGCACCTTTAACGGACAAGCGCTGATTGAGCGCTGCCATCGCGCCTGGAACGAAGGCTCTGCGATGACGCTGGAATACCGCAACGACATGGGGCTGGAAGAGCATGTGCCCATTCTGGCTGCCCGGCATCTTGATACCAACGAAGGACAGGTACTGCTGTTATGGGTAATGCGCGAGCCGGATGAAACAGAGACCGAACTCGACTTCCGCGACGACGACGATAACATCGACACCGACCTGCTGTCTTAAATCCCCCACTGGATTCCACTCCCCAGGCACTTGCCTGGGGATTTTTCTACCTGGAGGTAAACATGACCCTGGATGTACCGACCCTGCGATCTTCCTTTCCGAGCCTGAAGAGCGACACGATTTTTCTCGACAACCCGGGCGGAACCCAGATCTGCCGTCCCAGCCTGGAGCGCATTCAGGAGTATTTGCTGGAATGCAACGCCAATCACGGCGGGGCATTTGCCACCAGCCGAAAATCCGATGCGCTGCTGCATCAGACGCACGCTGCCGCCGCCGATTGGCTGAATGCTGCCCGGTCTGAAGAAATTGTGTTCGGTCTCAACATGACCACGCTCACCCTGGCAATGAGCCGTTCGCTGGCACGCACCTTCCAACCCGGAGATACCCTGGTGGTGACCCGCATGGATCACGACGCCAACATTTCGCCGTGGCTGCTGGCGGCAGAAGACTGCGGCTGCCGAATCCGCTGGGTTGATTTTCACCCCGAAGACGGCACGCTGGACCTGGACGACTTTCAACGCGCCATGGAAGAAAAACCGCGTCTGGCAGCCTTTGGATACGCCTCCAACGCGCTGGGAACCATCAATCCGGTGGCGAAACTGGTGAAGTGGGCGCATGAAGCCGGCGCACTGACCTACATCGATGCCGTGCAGTACGCTCCGCACGGTCCAATCGATGTGACCGAACT
>JBDKTF010000476.1:0-1797 GCA_039680295.1 Anaerolineaceae bacterium | reverse complement strand
TTATCACATCAGCGGCATCCCGATTGTGGAACTGCCCGGTAAGAAATGCATCGGCATCCTCACCAACCGCGATATTTGTTTTTGCGATGCATCTGACGACAGCCGACCGGTGAGCGATTTTATGACCCGTGAAAATTTGATCACTGCGCCGCGCGGGACAACATTCGAGCAGGCGCGGCAGATTTTGCAGAAACACCGCATTGAAAAACTGCCCCTGGTCGATGATCAGGGCTGCCTGGTTGGGTTGATCACGGTCAAGGATATTAAGAAGAAAGCCGAATATCCCAGTTCAGCCAAAGACAGCCGCGGTCGATTGTTGGTTGGCGCGGCGGTTGGGGTGGGACCCGACCTGGAAAACCGCATCGAGCAAATGGCAGCCCGTGGATTGGATGTCGCTGTCGTGGATACAGCGCACGGACATTCGATTGGCGTGATTCAGGCGATCCGACGCATCAAATCCACGGCTCCTGATCTGCCAGTCATTGCCGGGAATGTGGTCACGGCGGAAGGAACGGTTGCCTTGATCGAAGCCGGTGCGGATGCGGTTAAGATTGGCGTGGGCGCTGGATCCATCTGCACCACCCGCATCATCTCTGGATCAGGGATGCCCCAGATGAGCGCCATTTATGCCTGCGCTCAGGCTGCGCGCCCGTATGGCATTCCGGTCATCGCTGATGGCGGAATTAAATATTCTGGTGATATTGTCAAAGCCCTTGTGGCTGGCGCCGAGACGATTATGCTGGGGAGCCTGCTAGCCGGTCTGGATGAAGCGCCGGGTGAACTGGTTGTTTACGAAGGTCGCCAGTACAAAACATACCGCGGAATGGGCAGCCTGGGCGCCATGCAGGGATATGGTCGCGATCGATATGGCACGGGGCAGGGCGGTTCAGGAAAGCTGGTTCCTGAAGGCGTGGAAGGTATGGTGCCTTACAAGGGTTCATTGAACGATTATGTTTATCAGCTTGTGGGTGGATTGCGGTCAGGGATGGGGTATGCCGGGGCGAAGTGTCTGGATGATCTGCGGCAGAATACCCGGCTGACGAAAATTACCGGTGCGGGATTAATCGAAAGCCATCCGCACAGCGTCACCATCACGCGCGAGGCGCCCAATTACCAGCGCAACGATTAAATTTCAAATCCAGACGATCTACCTGTTGGAGAATTGAAAAAGGAACCTCACAGGCTTTTGCGACCTGCGAGGTTCCTTTTTAACATTGTTTTACAGTTTTTATAGGCGCTGTCTGGCTGCCCGGGCTACTTGAAAATCAGAGGGATGTAGGTTTTGAGGTATTCAGCGTAATTGGCAGTCACAGACATGTTGCCGGTAATGGTGATGGAGAGCGGATTATCATCGCCGGAAGCATCTCCGCTCCATCCGGTAAACCGCCATGCCGGGTCTGGCGTCACGGTCAACTGGACGATGTCCCCGTAATGGTACGCCGCCTGGTTGGGGCTTTGGGTCACGGTTCCGTGTGCAGATGTGATCGTCAGGGTGTATTCGTTCTGGGTGTAGTTTGCGGTTATTGCCGTGTTGCCGTTAATCGTGACGGAAACGGGATTGGCGGTTCCGGTCGCGCCGCCGCTCCAACTGGCGAAGGTCCAGCCCATGTCAGCAGCGGCGGTCAACTGGACGACATCGCCGTAGTGGTAGGTTGCCTGATCGGGGCTCCTGGTCACGGTTCCGTGTGCGGAAGTGATCGTCAGGGTGTACTCGTCCTGGGTGTAGTTCGCGGTCACTGCTGTGTTGCCGTTGATGGTGACGGAAACAGGGTTGGCGGTTCCGGTCGCGCCGCCGCT
>JBDKTF010000500.1:0-8735 GCA_039680295.1 Anaerolineaceae bacterium | reverse complement strand
TTCCTTGAGACAACCCTTGCGGCGGGTTGAGAACAAAATCGCCGTAGAGCAGATAACATCCATTTTAACCGATTTTCAGCCAATATCCGCGCCCCGCAACACGGCAGTGTGAATGGGGCAATGGTATTCCAGCGATTTCTGACAGGCAGCCGGAACATCCGCCTGGGCAGGAGCGCCCAATGCGGTCAGTATGCGCGTCAGATGGCAAAGGGGCAATCCCATCACGCTGGCAAAACAGCCTTCCAGCCGGTCCACCGGGTGAAACCCAGCGTGCTGAATGGCGTACGCCCCGGCTTTATCCAACGGATCGCCGCTTTGAACATAGGCATCGATTTCAGCGTCGGTGTAGTCACGCATGGGCACCCGCGTGCGGCAAAGATCGGTGCGCAGCAAGCCGTCCTTCACCCGCAGAACCGCCAGCGAGGTAAAAACAAAATGCTCCCGCGCACGCAACTGACGAAGCATGGCAGCGGCTTCGGTGGCATCCGCCGGTTTGCCCAGAATTTCCTCCACATCCACCACCGAGGTGTCTGAGGCGACCACCAGCGTTTCGAAGCCAGCCCCGGCAGCCACCGTGCGGGCTTTGCTTTCCGCCAGACGCAGCACATATGCCGCGGGGGCTTCTCCCGGCAAACGGCTTTCATCCACATCGGCGGGCTGAACGGTAAATTGCCAGCCGCCCAATGCCAACAGCTGACGGCGGCGCGGCGAGTTGGATGCAAGAATCAAGGTCGCAGAAATGCTCATGACCTGGATTCTATCACATGAAATCCGTGATTCCCGACGCCGTTCGGTTGGAACATCCACAGCAGATCAATAGAAATATAGAGGAAAGAATCGCCCATTTGACACTTGATACACCACTATTCGAATCCCATGGTACGGATTACAATGTTCATACATTCCCTTTATATCCCCGGAGGACCTTCAAATGAAAGCGCTGGAAGAACGAATTTTGCGCGACGGCAAGAACCTTGGCAACGGCATTTTGAAAGTGGATAGTTTTATCAACCACCAGGTGGACCCGGCATTGATGGATGAATGCGGCGCCGAACTGGCAAAACGATTTGCATCGGTGGGCGCCACCAAGATTTTAACGGCTGAAATTTCGGGCATCGCACCTGCCATTCTGACCGCTTTACACATGAATTTACCTGTTGTCTACGCCCGCAAGACCAAACCGGTCACCATGCCGAACGAAGTTTATCTGACCGTGGCGCCTTCACACACCAAAGGGCACATGATCGAATTGATCGTTTCACCTGAATATCTCGCCCACGGAGAACGGGTGCTGATCATCGATGATTTTCTGGCAACGGGCGCGACCATTTTCGGTCTGGTACGGCTGGCGCAGGTGGCAGGATCGACCGTTGTGGGTGTGGGATCTTTGATCGAAAAACAATTCGAAGGCGGACGCGAAGCATTGGAAGCGCAGGGTATCCGCGTCGAATCTCTGGCGCAAATTACCTACATGGACGATAACATCATCAAATTTGCAGAATAAAGGGCAAGCCATGACGGATACGATTGTCATTCTGGATTACGGCTCGCAATACACCCAGTTGATCGCCCGGCGGGTGCGCGAAGCGCACGTCTACTGCGAATTGTTCCCTTGGGATGCGCCCGCGGATACGGTTCTGGCGCTGAATCCACGGGGATGGATTCTTTCGGGCGGACCCAATTCGGTGTATGAAGCAGGCGCCCCCACCCTGCCCGATTACGTGCTGGCGTCAGAGCTGCCGGTGCTGGGCATTTGCTACGGCATGCAGCTGCTCACCCACGCGCTGGGCGGAAAGGTGGCGTCATCCACATCGCGCGAGTACGGTCCGGCAGAGATCGAGACCACGCAGGATAATCCCCTGCTGGCAGCCGGAACCCAGCCGGTATGGATGTCGCACGGAGACCGCATCGAAACGCCGCCCCCCGGTTTTGCGGTGCTGGCGAAATGCGACAACAGCCCGGTGGCAGCCTTTGGAAATATTGACCAGCGGCGCTACGGCGTGCAGTTCCACCCCGAAGTGCGCCACACCCCGCACGGCACCGAACTTTTGCGCCGGTTTGTGCTGGATATTTGCGGCGCGCGCGCCGATTGGACACCCGAATCGATCATCAAGCAAAGTGTGGAACACATCCGCGCGCAGGTGGGTAACCAGCGCGTGCTTTCCGCCGTCAGCGGCGGCGTCGATTCGTCGGTCGCCACGGCGCTGGTGGCGCGGGCGGTCGGCAGCCAGCTCTCTTCCGTATTCGTGGATAACGGTCTGCTGCGCCAGAATGAGCGCGCCAGTGTAGAGAAGGCATTCCGCGAGAACCTGGGCGCGCATCTGCTGACGGTGGACGCCTCAGACCGCTTTCTGACGGGGCTGAAAGGCGTCACCGAACCGGAACGCAAACGCGCGATCATCGGCGAAACCTTCATCCGCATTTTCGAAGGAGCCGCCCATGAATTGGGTCAACCTCCGTTTTTGGTGCAGGGAACCATTTACCCCGATGTAGTGGAATCCCGCGCGCCCGAACGAAAACAGGCGCACCGCATTAAAACACACCACAATGTTGGCGGACTGCCCGAAGATATGAAGTTCAAACTGGTGGAACCGCTGCGCTACCTGTTTAAGGATGAAGTGCGCGCGGTCGGTGAAGCGCTGGGGCTGCCTTCTGAACTGGTCTGGCGGCAGCCTTTCCCCGGACCGGGGCTGGCGGTGCGCTGTCTGGGCGAGGTGACGGCGCAGCGATTGGACAAGCTGCGCGCGGCGGATGCCATTTTCACCGAAGAGATGGCAGCCGCGGGGCTGCTGCACATGGCAGTCAACGAAGAAGGAACCAGCGGATCGGCGCAGGCATTCGTGGTGCTGCTGCCGGTGCAGTCGGTGGGTGTGATGGGCGACCAGCGCACCTATCAGGAAGTGGTGGCGCTGCGCGCGGTGACCACGGAAGATTTCATGACCGCCGATTGGGCGCGGCTGCCCTATGATCTGATGGCGAAGATCTCCAACCGGATTGTGAACGAGGTCCACGGGATCAACCGGGTGGTATACGACATCACCAGCAAACCACCCGCGACAATCGAGTGGGAATGATGCAAAATTCCCGAACATCCTCCATTTGAGATGCGAGGCTGTTTGAAACAAGCTTGAAACGGTAACCGATCAGCACAGCCCGATTCCGAAAGGACGACGGGCTGTGCTTTATTATCAGTGGCAGACTGCTCCTTTCCAGTCTTTCGGATAACTGCCCGACGACAGGCATACGCCGGTAATCGTCTCGATTTTCTTTTCCGAAGTACTTTTTTTCTAAATTTTTGGCATAATGGTTCATCTACTCAAACAAATGATTGAAGGAAACTGTATGGACACCTGTGCAGAGCAGCGACGTCATCTATCAGATGAATTCAAACAATTTCGAAAGGTATTCACTGCCCTGGGTGACGAAACACGCCAGCAAATTTTCATCACGCTCCTCGAAAACGAAACGGTAGGCATGCGTGTGCCCGAAATCACCCGGCAGACGCATCTCTCCCGCCCGGCGGTATCGCACCATTTGCAGATTCTGAAAGACGCGGGTCTGATCAACATGCACCGCACCGGCACCAAACATTACTATTACGTGGATGCAGACAACGGCTGCTGGGGCGGTTTGAAAGACCTGGTCGATCATGTGGATGCAGTGGTTGTGTTCGCCGCCGAAGCCGGTTACCCGAAGCTCTCAGGGGACGAGGCAGGTTGATCCAGAAATCCATTTGGAAGCAATATCCTATCAGGAGAAAACAGAATGACAGAACTCGAAGCCATGCAAAACCGCCACTCGGTCCGGAGCTATCGTGATCAGCCGCTCTCTGACCAGGCGCTGACCGAACTGAATCACGCGATCGACGCCTGCAATCGGGAAGGCGGGCTGCACATCCAGCTTGTCACCAACGAACCGAAAGCTTTTGACGGCTTTATGGCACATTATGGAAAATTTTCCGGCGTCAATAACTACATTGCGCTGATCGGTAAAAAAAAACCCGACCTTGACGAGAAACTCGGCTATTACGGCGAGCGGCTGGCGCTGAAAGCGCAGATGCTGGGTCTGAATACCTGCTGGGTGGCGCTGACATTCAGCAAGGGAAACTGCGGTGCCGTGATTGACCGGGGTGAAAAGCTGGTCTGCGTGATTGCCCTGGGGTACGGCAGCACACATGGGATTCCGCACCACTCCAAACCGATGGATTCGCTGTGCAAAGTGGGCGGCGAAATGCCCGGGTGGTTCAAAACCGGCATGGAAGCCGCGCTGTTGGCGCCAACCGCGACCAATCAGCAAAAATTTCTGTTCACGCTGAACGAAAACACCGTACAGGCAAAAGCCACCGGCGGTTTTTACCCCAATATCGACCTCGGCATTGTCAAGTATCACTTTGAAATCGGCGCGGGAACGGAGCATTTTCACTGGGCACGCGAATAAGCAGCCAAGTCCCGACTGATCCTTCCGGGTGAAACGAAGATCGGTTGTCAGAGAGAAAACCCTGTCTTTCGAGGCGGGGTTTTCTCCTATGTAGATGAGCGGCGGAAGTCATCCTGCGTCAGGTGTTTCATGGGAATGAACTGCAATTTAAAATGTGAATATAAGCAGCGAAACTCTCCTGGGAAGCGGAATGTGGGATAATGGAGTAGATCTCGCGATGTTTGCAAATAAAAACTGCAAAATCTAATATAATGAAGGCTGACCAGCATCTTGGATAAGGAGAAACGACATGGACTACGGTGAAATCCTTGGCAAAGCCTGGAAAATTATCTGGAAATATAAAATCCTGTGGATTTTCGGCATTCTGGCGGGTGGCGTTGGCGGTGGGGGCGGCGGTGGAGGGGGCAGCTCCAGCCGCACGAGTACCTGGGGTGAAAACCCCTGGGATTCCTTCTCCAACGGCACGTTCCCCTTTCCGGAGATCGAAAAATGGGGAAATCAGGTAGGCAGATGGTTCGATCAACTGCCTGCCTGGGCATGGGTGATCTTTGCCGTGGCGATGCTGGTTTTGATCGCGATTGTCGTCACACTGAACGTCATCGGTACCGGCGGGTTGATCGTGGGCGCCAACCGCGCCGACGAAGACGCCCCCAAGCTGACCTTTGGTGAATTGTGGACTGGCAGCCTGCCTTACTTCTGGCGGCTTTTCTGGCTGCGCTTGATCTTCGGATTGGGAATTTTGCTGGTGGTGATGGCGCTGGTCTTACCGGCTGTGCTGGTGGGAATGTCCTCCCAAACAGGAATGCTGTTCCTCTGCCTGATCATGCCGCTGATCTGCCTGCTGGTTCCGCTCAGTTGGATCATTTCGCTGCTGATCGAGCAGGGCTCCAATGCCATTGTGATCGAAAACCTGGGTGTCGGGAAGGCAATTTCACGAGCATGGAACCTGATCTGGAGTAATTTCTGGCGTCTGCTCGTTATGGCGCTGATCCTCTGGCTGGGCAGCCTGCTGGTCGGTCTGGTGTTGGCTGCGCCGCTGATCGCGCTGCTCGTGCCGGTGGTCATCGGCACAACGGTTGGGAATGGGCAGGCGCTGCGCACCGGCATCATCCTCACCGTGGCGTTGATCTGTCTGTACATGCCCATTCTGCTGGTGCTGGGCGGCATCCTGAAGTCATACATTTCCAGCGCGTGGACGCTGACCTTCCGGCGGCTGACGGGACGCCTAGCCGGCGCGCCGAAAGCGCCAGATGCTCCTCAGATGGTGGATGCGCCATCAGAAACAGTGCCATTGCCATAATCGGTTTTCAGTCAAACAACACAGCGGGCAGCCATCTGGCTGCCCGCTGTGTGATTAACGGAAGGGGGATGTCTAAATATACAGATCGCGTTTGTTGTAGACCAGATAAGCCCCTGCCACGCTGACGACAATGATTGCCGCCGAAAGGAGCAGGTAGGTACCGTCCATTCTGCCGCTGCGGAAGAGTTCGCCCGCGTCGAAATACCTGAACGGCGTAACGTATTTGAGAAAATCCAGATTATCCTTCATGGTTGAGGCGACAGAGAGGATATAGGTCACCAGGATGATGGCGACTGCGGTGGAGCCAGAGCGTTTGTATTGTTTCATCGCGCAGCCCAGGAACAAACCGATGGCGAGGAAGATCAGCTCGATCATGAGCATCGCTTCCATCTCAAGCGTCAGAAAATCATAAAAAGCCTGATCCGGATGATAGGACTGCACTGCCGCAACCGAAATTCCCCAGGTGATCAACACGAACGCGATGCAGTTGACCAGAGCTGCCAGCGCCTTGGCAGTGACAACCCGGCTGCGCGATATCGGCAGCACAAGGGAGAACTCCACCGTCTTGTCGCGTTCTTCCTTCGAGATGATGTCGCTGCCCCACATCGCGGCGGCAATTGCGCCCATCAGGGCAAAGTAGAGGAACATGAGCCCATAGAAACCGCCCAGGGTGGTCAGGTTGAAGGCGCGCATGTTCATGGCATCCAGCAGCGCCGGGGGCATCGAATCCAACACCGCCAGCATCGAAGGATCGCCAGCGAAGGCGGAAAACTTCGCCACCGCGATCATGATCAGAAGGGTGATGATGACGCTCCAGATCAGCAGCGATTTCAGATTGGCTTTCAATTCACGAATGAAAATATTCATCACGCAACTCCTTAAGACACAGCCGGAATGTCACGGCGAAGGTACAACCAGTAACTGACCGCCAATGAAACCAGCGTGATGGTCACATTAATCAATACCAGCGGGGTGTCAAACGCGCCATTCTGAACGATATACGACGGGTCGAAATGTTTGAAGGGCGTGATCATTTCCAGTTTGACATCGCCAAACACGCCGCTGAACGCGTTCAATACATACGTGCCAAATCCCAATCCGAGAGAATACGGCGTTACGCTGCGCACACGTTTGACCAGCAGGGAAATGACCAGACCAACACAGAGGAAACAGAGCTGGAAAATCACGATGCTGGCGAGCATCAAAAGCAGCGGTTTCGTTTCGTACGAATGACCGGCTTTGAAAGCTTCAATGCTCGCAAAACTGACCGCCCAGACAACCAGATTCGTGATCGTCAGACTGGTCAGCGCAGCCAGCAGTTTGCTGGTCAGAATCTGACTGCGGCTGACCGGTTTGCTCAGCAAAAAGTCCGCCGTCAATTCGTTTTCTTCGATCGATACCAACCCAAAACCGTAGTTACCCGCTTGAATCGCCAGACAAATCTGGGTGAACACAAAGCACAGGCTGTAAAAGCCCAGCACCGTTCCCATGTTCATCCGGTTAATCCCGAAAGCCTCCAGCAGCGCAGGAGGGTATTTCGACAGCAATTCAGTCAGGGTTCCAACTTCTTCAGAAAAACTCGGATACAGGGAGAAAAAGAAGAGAAACAACGCTGTGATGGACAGCGACCAGATCAGCACTGATTTAAATCGGCTGCGAACCTCGAATCGATAGATGTTTGCATTCATGGTTTCTGCCTATTCATAATAGTGCATGAAGATTTCTTCCAGCGTGGGCTCTTCGATGGTCACATCCGCCACCTGCAGCCCGCTGAGCTTCTGCAGCACCGCGTTGATATCCCCTTTGAAGTAGAAATTCACCGTGCCGTTTTCCTTCTGTACATGGGTCACCCCCGGGAAATCCAGAGAAGCTGGAGTCAATCCATTCGCCGTCACGCTCACCTTTTTGTAATTGTTCTGCTGCAGGGTGCGAATGTCAGAAATCTCCACAATCCTGCCCTCGCGGATGATGCCCACCCGGCTGCACAAACGCTGCACTTCGCCCAAAATGTGCGACGAGAAGAACACCGTCACGCCGCGGGCGTTCTCCTGACGGATCAGGTTGAAGAATTTGCGCTGCATCAGCGGATCGAGACCACTGGTCGGTTCATCCAGAAAGAGCAGTTTGGGGCTGTGCAGCAAACCCTGGACAATGCCAACTTTTTTCTTGTTGCCGTAGGAAAGATCGCTGACGCGGCGGTTCAATTCCAGTTCCATGATTTCAGAGAGTTCGTGAATGCGCTGCGTGCAGTCGCGCTCGTAGAAGCTGGCAGAATACTTGAGCAGATCGATCACCTTCATGCCTTCGTAGTAAAAGACCTCTGACGGAAGGTAGCCGATATCGCGGCGAATTTCGGGACCCTGCGTGACCACATCCTTGCCAAAGACTCTGGCGCTGCCGCTGGTGGGGTGGATCAGCGAGAGCAGCAGGCGGATGGTGGTGGATTTCCCGGCGCCGTTCGGTCCAATGAAACCGAAGATTTCTCCCTCTTCCTCGGCGAAAGAGACGTCCACAATCCCCCTGGATTTACCGTAATACTTGGTCAGGTTTGTCACTTCAATAACGTTCATCAGGTCACTCCTTTAATAAAGCCATCGGGTTCCGATGCCGGCGGAATAAGTTTTGATCGGCAGGAGATCCATGGTCACCGGCTGTGCCTCAACCAGATCAATCAATCGGTTTGAAAGCGCATCGGCAGATTCAAAAAAAGAATTAATCACGAGTATGTCATAGCATATTCCATTTTTATGGAATTTGCAATCAACTGACTGCATTTACCTCCGGATCAGTTGATCGAAAACGGGCAGCCCGCGGGCTGCCCGTCTGTCCTTCGCACAGCCGAATCGGATCTAAAGCCGCTCGACCAAAATCTCAATTCGCCTATTTGGAGATGGTGGAAATGGTGATTTGTGTTCCCCCATCAGCCGTCATGACGCTGATCGCCAGATTTGCCTCTCCGCTCGATATCATCAACAGATAGACACCGGCGTTCTCGTTC